>JBGOXQ010000285.1:0-3245 GCA_041479225.1 Bathyarchaeia archaeon | reverse complement strand
TACTGCCAATTTTTCCATGCAGTTTCTTTAAATAAGGGAGGGGGTAGGTGCTGTGAGCAGTTAGTTGCTGAAGCGTCAGGCAGTCAAACAGCGGTTTACGTGCAGGTTGATTCTATAAATAAGGGGGGTATAGAGAAAAATCACAGCTTTCCCCCAACCAACTGTGCGTAAATCCAGAGACATGCAAGTCCTTTTCTTATCCGAAAGCCCTATTCACGAGTTGACCCGCCATGACCCAAGAAACAGTAACCAAACAACCCGCCGCAGAACTTTCCACACGCGACGAAACACCAAAAAAGAAACAAATCTCCGTCCAAGAACTCGTAGAATCCCTGAAAAGCGTAGCAGACGACATCGGACAAATAAGCGAACTATCCTCCGAAGAGAAACTCTTGGTGGCACAATTCTTCAAATCCCTCCTCAAACTCATGCAACCCCTAACCCCAGCAATCATAGTTTCCTTATCAGCACTACCAACCGAACCTGGAATGGTTCCAGGAATCTACGAGAAACACGACACCCTCGTGGCAGCCATATTCATGCAGTTAAGAGGCACAGCAGACTGTGACCTGATGCTAATTTTTGAAGCGGCAGAGGCGTCGGAATGGATGTGGTGAAGACGAAAATTTCAGCTTTAGGCGGCATCGTTCATATTGACACACGGTTGGGTCAAGGTACAAAAACCAGTATAAAGTTGCCGTTGACTTTGGCAATTATCAAAGCGATTCTAGTGAAGGATTCGGAGCAGACTTTCGCGATTCCAACAAGTCAGGTATCAGAGATTGTGCGAGCCAGAAGAAACGACGTAAAATCTCTGGGGCAAACTGACGCTATACTCGTAAGGGACCGCGTAATTCCTGTGATGCACTTGCACAAGATGCTTGGGTTTAACGGCGCAGACGAAGAAGACCTAGAACTTCTCATAACTTATCTGGGCGATGAAAGCTCGAAGCTGGGCTTAGTTGTAGATTCAGTGCTTAGGCAACAGGACATCTTGGTCAAGTCGCTTAATGAAACGCTGTCAGGGATTAGAGGCGTAAGTGGAGCAACTATCCTTGGAGACGGGCAGGTTGTGTTTGTGCTTGACATGGGCCAGTTTGTAAATAAGTCACAGAAGAAGGCTTTGAAGGTAGGATAGCTTCTTTTAAACTCAGAATTCTCAAGGTTTCAATAAATGCCTTTGCATGAAGCCGCTTTCTTCTTACATGTCACTATTTGCTATAATATCCACGTTGGAACCCAACTGACGTTTACGTTTTTGGAAGAAAAACGTTCGAGAAACAAAACTATTATTGAAGCAAAATGCAACAAACACTCTCCTTCATTTCTTTCTTGTGAGCAATATTTTGCGTTCAATTGCCCATAGTTGTGCTGTCTTTTCGTTCTACAGCACCCTCCACAGTCAGCGTTCGACATATTGTTTTAACTGGAAGCTTACTTAACTTCAATCGAGTCCTCACTTAAGAGAGGAATCAAGGCACATGACGGATCAAACTGAAGTTAAATCTGAAAACGCAAGAAACGTCATTTTAAGCTACGGTGAGGACGTGTACTTCGTCAGCAGAGTTAACGTTCAAGTCCACGACGGCGCAGAAAAGCTGAAGGCTGTTTTTCACGCGCGAAGAGTCGCAGACAACCAACCCAAAGACCTTAACGTTGAAATCAGCCAAGCAGTCTACGACATGCTTATAGAATACACGAAATTGGATAAGCTTGACTTGATTCTGGTGCTGCACCTCGAAGGCAACGACGCGAAATGGTGCCTCATGAGCGAAAACTGGCTAAAAAACCAAACAATCAGCCCTGCCAAGAACCAATACGTAGTCTAAGCTTTAGCGTCAATGTTTCTTCAACTTTGCTGGCTTTCTTTTTTCAGTTTTTCATCCAAATCGTAACCAATTCTGATAAAGTCAAGTGCATAGGAAAACCATAACAGCCAACGCGAGCTAAAACACGACGAAATAGCCCATTCTTAGCCTTTTTGTGACGCAGGAAAAAACCGCTGCGCGCCCAGAAACAAAAACACAAACTAAAACAATCCCCGCACAGAAACGAGGGGGGTATAGACTGCTCCAAGCAACAGAAAAGGCGCTATTCAAGGATTATTCTGGCGTCCACGGTTTTGGTGCCTTTCTCGTAAGCCATCACAGGATTCAAGTCGATTTCCTTGATTTCCGGATGTTCCATAACAAGCTTCGAAACACTAAGCAACAAATCCACTAAGGCTTTCACATCGGCTGCTGGAGTGTTGCGGTAACCATTCAGAAGCGGAAACGCCTTCACACCCGTAATCATTTCCGCAGCTTCCTGAGCAGTTATAGGCGCAACACGAAAAGTCACATCCTTCAAAAGCTCCACAAAAATACCGCCTAACCCAAACATGAGCGTCTGCCCAAACTGCGGATCTTTAATGGAGCCGATTATGACTTCAGTTGCTTGAGCAGCCATCTCCTGCACGAGAACACCCACAATCGCAGCATCAACTTTGTACTTTTTAGCGTTCCCGAGAATCTGCTTGTAGGCAGCTTTCACTTCAGCCTGCGTTTTCAAATTAACCATAACGCCACCAGCATCCGATTTATGAATAATGTCTGGCGAAACAATCTTCAAAACCACAGGAAACCCAATTTGTTCCGCAAATTCCGCTGCTTCCTTCTCAGATTTTGCCACATTGAACTTCGTGACTGCAATGCCGTATTCTATGCAAATGGCTTTCGCTTCAGGCTCCAACAAGGCTTTTCTGCCTTCATTGCGTGCTTGCGCAATTATCTTGTCAGTTTTAGTCAAACTTCGCCACTCCACTAAGTGCGAGTGATAACTGGAAAGCGAGGTTTAAAACACTTTTCCCAGACAAAACACAATTAAATAATCGCCAGCAACGCAAACACCTTCGCATCCTCAACCATGCTCTGAACGTTAGCGTATTCGTCTGGCTGATGCGCAACCTCATCAACCGTACTCCAAACCACAGCAGGAATCCCAACTTTTCTGAAGAAAGCCGCGCAGGTTCCGCCGCCGATGCCGCCAACTTTCGCCTTTAAGTTCCTCGCTTCAAAAAGCGCTTTCTTAAGCAGCACAACGGTTTCTGATTCTCCGTCAATTACTGCTGGTGCATACTGTTTCTGCAGGATTTCCAGCTGAATTTTCGCGCCAGTTGCAATTTCTTGCTCAGCGATAACCTTGTTGATGTCTGCAACAACTTCATCCAAACTGTAATTTGGCAAAACTCGGCAATCAAAATACAC
>JBGOXQ010000284.1:0-3253 GCA_041479225.1 Bathyarchaeia archaeon | reverse complement strand
CCTCTTCTTTATGTGATGTCTTTTTTCATCTGTTCGTACTGTTCTTTGCTTATTTCTCCTCTAGCGTATCTTTGTCGCAATATTTCCACAGCGTTTTCCTTTTCTCCATATGCGCTGTAGTGTCCATAGTGGCCTCCGCCGCAGCCTCCGCCTTCCCCAACCACAACCACGCCATATGGCATAGCCTATTACGACCAGCAAGATTAGCACTATTGGTATCATGAAAAGCATTGAGAAGCCTCCGAAACCGCCCATCATTCCATGTCCACCGTAATATCCATTTCCGTAGTAAGAGTTTGTGGAAGAAAAGTAGGCAAAAACCGCGATAATTATGACTACGACCGCTATCACCACAGCGGCTATGGCAACGAATACTGTTGGGAACCTTCCTCTGTCTCCATGGGAATCATAATCTCTTTGCATATTCTTCACCTTGTTATTCTACTTGTCAACGGGCGATATAATTATTGGCTGAAACAGTCGTGAAACAGTTTTTGTGAATATGCGAAACAAGTTAGTGGGAGCTTTGTGCCTTTGAACTGCTAACCCAGTCTGAGATTGTGACCTCGTTGGTGTTTCCCAGTGGTTTTACTGTGACTATTCCGCGTTCCGCGAAGCGAGCTACAATCCGATGGGTCTTGAGGCGGCTAAGTCCTGCTTCTTTTCCTACGTACTTTTGCAGGTACTTCCCTTGATGAGCAATCAATGTATTGAGGACTTTTTGTTCTTCGGGCGTCATTGTTTTCAAAATCACTTCGCAAGAGTTAGATGTAGCATTTGAAATAGGGATGTCTATGCCTGAAGTTTGGGTGGGAGTTACCGCACCTGTTTCGTTTTTGGTAGGTTCGCAGGTTCTTCGGGTATTTCTAATTTCGGGAAGAATCATGTAGAAGCTAAAGCCTATTGTGCCAATTGCTACTGCTGCTATTAGAGCTATAGGAATTATCCAAAGATTAGATGTTGCGGTGGTTCCTGTGCCGTTGCCGCCCATCATTCCGCCCATGCCGCCGTTGTTACCGCTGCCAGTTGGTCCGCCAATACCCATGCTCTGCCACATTTGTCCCATCCAACTTGACTGATAATACGATGGAGTGGTAGTCGCCAGATACAGGCTGATTGCGACAAGGCTAAGAAGAGAGCCCACTGCGACAGTAAGAACAATGATGAAAATGTGCAATCTTCGCATAGTTAGATAGATTTTAAGCAGCGAATTAAAGCTTCGCTTGCTCAAAACTGTTCTTGTAAATTGAAAACGTCAGCGACCGCATCACTTGTGTCTTTTTCGGTTTTCTATCGTGCTGTACTTTGCAAGTACTAAAACTGAATGAAGCCATCATATTTGTATCCTATTAGAGATTCATTGCAGAAATCTATAGGGGGTAAGTCATTATTGGCGGATTTTCAAGCCAAAAGTATGCTGAAAACTAAGCCTAACAAGCATATTTGTATCATATTGGTCAAACTATGCAGAAAAGGGGGAGGGGGTAGTTGCAGCGAGCTGAAGCATGAAATACTAAGAGGTAGGGTCCTATTGGCGAATTCTCAACACAAAAGCATGTTGAAAATGAAAGGCAACTAACGGAAAAGAGCTAAACAGGACTACTTCGTAACAATCAATTTCTTATCTTATCTAACCCAAACAGAAAAGGTTGTAAGTGAATCTGCCGTGCTTGCACCTGTCTCAACATAAAAAGTGTATACACCTGTCCCGTAAGTAGCTATAGCTTGTGAAAGTGAGAAGCTAATCTGAAAGTTGTTGCCATTTTGGCTCCAATTATCAGCCGTTATTGTGATCGCTCCTGTAGCTTGATAGTTCTGTGGCAATGCCATCCCAACATAAGTTCCAGGGTCGTAACCCCCTTGGTATGGCGGATTTTCTAATTGAACTGAAGATAAATTTGTTGGTTTGTCATAGAAAATCGTGACGCTTTGAATATTCAATCCATCTTTTTGGATTGACCCTTGAAGAGTCACTTGGTTACCGCTGACGTTACGCTCAGTCCATATGACATAGGCATCCTCAAAATCTTGAACAAAATAGACGTTATGGTCGTCATAAGCGATACCTATGCTTACCTTGTTATGAAGGGGGTTCAAAATGTTATCTTTATGCCCCCAGTTTGAAGACGCATCATCATACATCATACCCCACTCCATGCTTTCGAGAGCTGACGTAACATTAATGCCTAAAACATTACCAGTTTCCCTCTGCCAAGCAATGTTTTCCGCAACTGAACCTTGACCCCCCGCCAACGTGTACCTCATGTACGGTTTGTATCCATTTGTATCCCAATGGCTGAAGTATCCATTCTTCAGCATATCATCAGCATGAATTTGACCTGAACTTACGCTGCTTAATGTTACGTCTTGCAGTCCGCTTTTTTGTCTGTCAGAATTAATTAAGGACAACGCGTAATCGACAAATCTCTCATATGTTGGATTATTTGAAAGTGGATAAGTAGGGGTAGGGATAGGCGAAGGCTCAGAAGTTGAAAAAGGAGGAGACACGGAAGAACTCGGAAGCGGCGAAAAATTTGACGGCGATACCAAAGTCGTAGGTTGGGGGCTACTTGAAAAAGAAGGCGATTTTGCTGACGCCGACGGTGAAACGTATGGGTTAGGGCTCTGTCGAAGCAACACGAAGGCACTGAAAATTAAAAAAGATAAAACTATCGCAACAACTAATATTACAGCAATTACTGCATTTGTCAGAAACCTGTTCTCTTGCACAAGTTGTTGTTACTCAAGTGGCTAATTTAGATTTACCTTAAGAGTGACCGTTCGTCTATCCCGCGAAAATAATCTAAATCGCCACAATCGTTGAGACTATAAATAAGGGAGGGGGTAGGGTAGGCGCACAGAGCAACTAATCACAAACCCATCGACAGCCAAATCATGTCGCTTAAGGCAAAAAGCAAGCAACAAAATACAATGAAACAAAAATAACCAGAAAGCACAAAAAAGAACCAATTTGTGTTTCCAATAGAAGCAACCACGAAATGACACCACACACAGGCCAAAAACGACACAACGCACACAACAATTTCGCAAGCTCATCAAATATCGCTCAGACACCACTAGAGGACCCGACATCTCGAGCAATTGGAGGTTGCAGGCTGAGCTAGTCGCCCGAAAGCTTCTAGCTTACACCCCAACTCCATCAAACCCATCTTTTATGGGAGCCCTCGTCCCGTGAAACGGGAATGGCTGCCTCTTTTCGGGAGAGGCTTCGAGCTTAGATGCTTTCAGCTCT
>JBGOXQ010000283.1:0-3257 GCA_041479225.1 Bathyarchaeia archaeon | reverse complement strand
TCCACGTAGGCAAGCACAACTCTGGTTTCTTTATCATGCAGCAAGTAATGCAGTATGTCTGATTCGGTTACATCGCATTTGTTGCCGAAGCTGACGAATTTGCTGACGCCCATCTGGCGCCCAGTCAAATAATCCAATGCTGCAACGCCGAAGGCTCCGCTTTGCGTAATCATGGCTATATTTCCAGGCATGGGTCTGGGCGTGGCTATGACATCTTCTCCTGTGGTTAGAACTTTGGTTTCGGGAAGGAATAGTGAGTCTACGCCTGTTTTCGAGTAATATATGCCTAAGCAGTTGGGTCCTAGAACTCGGATGTCTCCTTTTTTGGCTGCTGCGACAACTTGTTCTTCGAGTTCTACGTTGCCTACTTCTTTGAAGCCAGCGCTCACGATGATGGCGGCTTTGACTTTTTTAGCCGCTGCTTCTTCCATGATGCTTGGTACGATTTTCGCTGGGACAATAACCACTATGAGTTCCACGTCTTCTGGAATGTGGGTTATGGAAGAGTAGCATTTGAAGCCTAAAATGGAGTCTTCATTCGGGTTAACTGGGTAAAGCTCTCCTTTGAACACGCCGCGCATCTTGTTAGCTGCGAAGTTCTTGAATATGACGTGCCCCGCTTTGTCCACTTTTTTGGTAGCTCCGATGACGGCTACGGAACGCGGATTAAAGAAGGCGTCCAGTTTCTTCAGGTTTTCTTCCATGGTCTATCCCAATGTTTGCCTTAGAGGTTGGAGTCCTATTTTTATGTGTTCCTCTTCAAAAAACTGTTCCCGCAAATACTGTACGATAATTTTAGCGGTTCGGCTGTATTAACTCTTCTGCGCTTTGGCTTTCCTAACTATAACCATTGGTTTGTGCCTAACTTTAACAAGCATATCCCATGTGACGCCTGTCGCCTCAACTTGGAATCTTGCAGCCATGTCCCAAACCGTGGCGCCTGACCCTGGACCTCTTGCCCTGTCCGCGATGTTTGCGATTTTTAATGCTTCTTCAGCTTCTAACTTCAAACCTGCAACAGACAGTGGCGTAGGTCTCTTTCTGAGCTTAAGCGCTCTGCCTGCCATGTAAGCAAAGATTGCTCCATGAGCATGTATTCCGTGCATTGGGTTTGGTCTTGGCGTGAAGTGGAAGTTCCTGAAAGTATAAGTCTTATCAGTGTCCACGATAACGACGGTTACTTGTTTTGCCGTCCGTTTCCAGATTGTGCGGCGAATTTTTTCAGCTAACTCTTCTGCGTCGGTTAAAGGTAGGCTTACGTAGCTGTAGGGCAGGTTGGAGCCGTCTATGCCGCCTTCTGAGCCGAACATCAACGCCTGCAAGAGCCCCGCATATTCTAGGGCTACTTGCTTGTGTCGGCTTCCCGCCTCAAACGGATACTGCCTCAACCGCTGCAGGAGTCTTGGTCCGAAGTGGCAAAGTATCCCAAGGGCGTATCCCCACTTAAAGCGCATCCAGACTTTGGCGATGAACTTCGCGTTGCTGCCTGCCCTGAAGCTGCTTTCGTCTATGATTCTGTTCCGTGCTGTGGAAAGTGCCTTCTCGGAAACTACCACGAAGTCGCCGTCTTGAACTTTTTTCTCAACTGCCTTCACAATCTCTTCTAGCCAATCAGTTCCAGGTTTCCAGTATCGGGTGGTTACCGCCAACGCTTGATACTTAGCCATTGACTATATGTTCTCGTGAAGGCACATTTCAGTTTATCCTAGACAAAAACTGATTTGCAGTTGGCGCGGTGCCTTATTGCTCTGCGAGGGGTACCCCCCCTTATTTATAGGCTGAAATGCAGATTGAACTTTTGCTTGCTATGTCTCTCTTTATTACGCAACTCTGGGTTTTCTTTAACACTGTTTTGTTTTCAGCCATCATATTTGTATCTTATTAGTAATAATATGCAGAAAAGGGGGAGGGGGGTCGCTATTGGAGAATTCTGCGGTCAATAGCATGTAGAAAAAGTGATAAGCATGCACACCCAAGTGTTCGCAAGCAACCTTAGCTGAGAGGGGCATCAGATGCAGAATCCTAAAGCGGAATTCAATTTGAAAGGCAAAATCGTCTTCTTTGCCACAAACAACATCCACAAATTCAACGAAGCCCGCAGCGTCCTATCCGAAATAGGCATCTCCGTTGGCATGCTCCGCGTGAAAACCGTTGAAATCCAAAGCGACAGCCTCACCGAAATAGCTTCAGCCAGCGTTGTGGATGCTTTTAGTCGATGCTGCTTGCCCGTGATTGTGGAGGATGCTGGATTGTTCGTGGATGCACTGAAGGGGTATCCTGGTCCATATTCGGCTTATGTTTACAAAACTTTAGACAACGCAGGGCTACTTAAACTGATGAAAAGAGTGAAAAACCGAAAAGCCACTTTCCGTTCAGCTATAGCTTACCTGGACAGCGAAGTCTCGCAACCTGTGTGTTTTGAGGGTGAAGCCCAAGGAGAAATAGTTGTAGGCGAGCCAAAGAAGACTGATAAGTCAGCTTTTGGCTTTGACCCCGTTTTCACTCCGCAGGGAAGCAGAAAGACGTTTGCGGAAATGACCATACAGGAAAAAAACGGTTTTTCGCATCGTGCCAAAGCTCTTCGAAGTTTCGCAGAATGGTACAAGAGTCTTTAATCTCAATTTGGCAAGAGCGGCTCTCAGCGAAGCCGAAGCCTCTTTGTTCAAATATAAGTCAGCCCCATGTTTTTGAGAGGTTGAAATGATGAATGATGCTGTTGGAGACATTTTCCAAAAGAGTACCAAGTACGCTCGTAAACAGCTTTCTGGGCACGCTCTTGACTGGGCGAATAAACCGTCAACTTACAAAAGTTATCCGTCAAAGAAAATTGCGCTCTCCACGGATTTCACTGTGAAGTCTCATGCGCGAGCACCCTTAATTGAGGTGCTGAAGTCTCGCAGGAGCGTCCGCGACTTCTCACCTGAACCTTTGCGGTTAGCTGAGCTTTCTTTTCTGCTTTGGGCTTGTACAGGCATCCGAAAGGAAGAAGAGAACGGATATGAGTTCCGCACGGTTCCCTCGGCTGGGGCACTTTACCCCATCGAAACCTACGTCGTTGTGAACAACGTGGAAGGCTTGCCGAAGGGACTTTACCACTACAACATAAAACTCAATGAGCTTGAAGAAGTAAAACTCGGAGAATTCGGCGACGAAGTTGCTCGTTCGGCTTTGGGGCAAGAGATGTGCACGGAAGCCCCAGTCGTTTTCATTTGGACCGCGGTTTTTGCAAGAATGAAATGGAAATACTTGCAGCGAGG
>JBGOXQ010000282.1:0-3267 GCA_041479225.1 Bathyarchaeia archaeon | reverse complement strand
GTCTGATCACAAACACCATCAGAGTGAAACTCAAAAGACCTGCAACCTGCCTCAACAGCCTCACGGACAAACTTGGGAGGCAAATAGTCTTCTCGAAAGTAAGCCCGCCACTCCACATCCAAGTTCCTTCTCCGGATTTCCCTGCATATTTCACTCGCATGCTCCAACGGAAAATTGAAAATTGAGTCGACGAACCAGAACGACCTCACACCATAACTATCAACCAGTTCCTCAACCTCATCCACAACCTTCCTAGCTAACCTCATACGGAGAACATAACCGCCTAAGAAAGGATCCGTGCAATACATACATCTAAAATCACATCCGCGTTTCGTCTGAACATTCACCGAAAACGGGATTTTTCTGTACTCCGACATATCAAACAGGTTTCTCGAAGGACAAGGCAAAAGATCAAAATCGGCAGGCTCGCCTACTCCAGTAAAGTGAACACCCTCGGCAACCCGAAAAAAAAGGTTTTTAACCTTTTCTGGATGATCCGGGTCGCTTAAGAGATTAGCTATGGTAGTTTCGCCATCCGAGACCACACCAAAATCAATTTCTGCATTCTCGTTCATTATTTCTCTCGCAAAAATCGAGAATCCGCCACCACCGACTACTAGTTTGGTAGAAGGGGCTTTCTCTTTTATGAGCCTTATCATAGACCGGAAATGTGCGTAGAAGCTCAAGTTAATACCAGGTTGGTTCAGCAAATCGATGTTCCTTAAAGAAACAGCAACAAAATCAGGTTCAAACGTACCAAGCAGCTTCGTAAGTTCACCCATCGGATCTTTAACCACATTTGTGTCCAACGCCTTTACGTCATGATCCTTAAGCGCTGAAGCCACGTAAGCTAATCCTAAAGGAAAAACTATTCCAGCAGGAAAAACCTTCCCGTTACTGCCATGAAACTGGGAACAAAGCAAAATCTTCAAAAGATTACCTCGAATCCGCCTAAACATAACAATTAAATTTGCTCAAAAGACTGAATCAGTTTTTCCGTTGTCTTCTCCCATGAAAATTCTCTCGATCTTTCCAAAGCCTTCTCACTCATTTCCTGCCTAAGCAACGAATCTCCACACAACTTACTAACCGTTTTACCCCATTGATCTGCGTCTGGTTCAAGCAAAAACCCTGAATCCGCCACTATCTCCGGGACTCCGCCTCTGTTACACGCTACGATGGGCTTGCCGCACGCCATAGCTTCAAGAACTACCAATCCAAAAGTGTCAATCGTGCTTGGAAACAAGAATACTGAACACTTCTGCATTAACTGAACCACTTGGGATTGGGAGGGACTTATTACGAATTCAAGCCTATCAATAATTCCGGCCTTTTTCGCCAAGGTTATCAATTTTTCTTTGTACCAGAGGTTTTGTTCTTCGATATCTCCCGCAATCACAAGTGAGCAATCAGAAGGCGTGTTTTTCATCGACAATATGGCAAGCTCTATGGATTTGTGTGGGTGTATCCTTCCGAGGTACAAAGCATACGGTTCTTCTTCCCCTGTCGGATAAAACTCGGAATCGTTCACACCTAGCGGAACAACAACCGCTTTCTTTTGACCAATCAGCCCATGTCTTCTGGCCTGCTCAAGCTGAAACCTACTGGGTGTTATGAACAGTCCGAGTTTCTTGAAACTAGCGCTTTCCCAATTTCCAACCGGAGGCAAGTCAATGAGAGCGTTTGCTACTCTCTTGCGAAGAGTCAACTCTTGAAAGGGAAGAGCCCAAGGACGAGGCATAGGCGGAACCACATTAAGGTAAACAGCGCCATTCGGCTTGCTCAAATAGTAGAAATACGGCAGTAACCAATGTTCCCCATGATAATGAAATAACGCAACATCACATTGCATATCCGCTAGCTTTTCACTAATCTGCATTGCAAGCCGAGCATGTTTTGACCAGTAGGCAAAATCATTTACGACCTCCAAAAGCACGTTTTTCTTAAGATTCCCAGAACTCGATTGCAAAGGTCTCTTCTGGACGGATTTCTGCCCAGACACAACTTCGATCGGCATTGAAAGATATTCTTTGAAACATATTTCCTTATCCAGAACGGTTGTGAAAACCTTAACCTCGTGCCCTGCGTTGTTAAGTTCACGGGTCACTTCGTAAGTGAAACGCCTAGATCCAGTGCGTGGAGAAAGATCATCGTCTATCATAGCAATTTTCAATGTAAAACCCCACTTCAGGTAAAAGTGCATGAAAATAATGGGCTTTTCCCTTTTAACTTTGCTCAGCAGCCGAATAAAAAAGCAAATGCGCTAATACAGCATACGATTTTGTTAATAGCCGGAAGTAGCGCCTGTTGAAAAAGGCCAGATCGTTATTCAAGGGCCAGGGATGATGTGAACTCTTGGAGAGTCTTTCTTAAGTCTTCATCAGAATGGGCTGCAGAGATGAAACATGTTTCGTATTGGGATGGCGGCAGAAATATTCCGCGCGTAAGCAGCCTTTGGTGGAATTCCATGAATTTCTTATTATCTGCTGCTTTGGCGGTGGTATAGTCATAAACCGCTTTGTCGGTGAAGAATAATTGGAACATAGAAGCGAGGTGACTAACCTGCAGTTTCAAGTTGGACTCAACTATTTTCTTTTTCAATGGTTCTACAACCGCGGCGCACTTGCACTCCATTTTTGAATAAAACTCTTCTCCCGCACCCTTTAAAAACTTCAGAAGGGCTAGTCCTGCACTGACACTTATCGGATTCCCACTGTAAGTTCCCGCTTGGTATACTTTGCCAGAAGGCGCAATCATATTCATTATTTCCCGTTTGCCCGCAAATGCGGCCATTGGAAATCCGCCCCCCAAAATTTTCCCTAGCGTCGTCAAGTCTGGCGTCACACGGTAGTATTCCTGAGCTCCTCCGAGTGCAAGTCTAAAACCTGTGATTATCTCATCAAAAATTAAGACTACGCCATACTTCTCTGTTACTTCCCTGAGCGTTTCCAAAAAGCCTTCTCTTGGCAAAACCAAACCGAAGTTACCGATGACAGGTTCGACTATAACAGCCGCTAACGTGTCTTTGTTCTCTCTCACGGTCTTCTCGAATATTTCTGAATCATTGTAAGGTATTACGATTGTGTTTCGAGTCGTTTCTTCTGGAATTCCAAGAGAGTTTGGCATGCCAAAAGTCGTCGCGCCTGACCCAGCCTTCACCAAAACACTGTCATGAGCACCGTGATAGCACCCTTCAAATTTTATGATATGTTTCTTTCCCGTGAATCCCCTAGCCACCCTTATCGCGCTCATCGTAGCTTCCCCGCC
>JBGOXQ010000281.1:0-3275 GCA_041479225.1 Bathyarchaeia archaeon | reverse complement strand
GCTCTTTTGGGCTGTTTTGTTATCTTTTGCCAGTTTTTTGAAAAAAAGGGTCTTTTCAGAGGTTATAACAAACTGTGATTCCTCATCTTCAACCACTTTATCGAGGTTGTTTTCATGTGAACTGTTAAGCATGTTCTCTGTTTTCTTTTTCAATTCAGAATACTCTTCTGCCCTGCGTTGAAGCAGAACTGTGACGCCTTCTTTAATCGGAGTTCCCTTGTACATAACTGGTATAGCTAACATTTTTTCTGCCAAACCCAATTTTTGGAGTTTAGGCATTAAGCGGTAAATATCCTGCTGCGCCATGTTCGCAGTTTTTGCAATGGATTTTATTGTTGCGTTTCCTAAAATGGCAAGAGCAAGGTAAGTCTTTGCCTGCAAGAGGCTGAGACCTAAATCCATCAATGTCTGAATTTCTTCTTCCTTCGCCACCAATTTTCTCTCCCCTTTCATAATTGGCTCTTTTTATTTCTTAAGTTTTTTGGTATTCACAAGAGGCACTGATTAATAAGGCTTATAATTTTTTTGATTCAACTCAGTCACACTGAAAAAGGAGAAAAGAAAATGAAACTACAAAAAAACAAAATTGTAACTGTAGCTTTGGTTCTATTGCTATCTACTACGTTATGCTTCTTTGCTTTGCCTAGCATCGCCAGCGCTCATACTCCCCCATGGACTAACATTCCAACATTTGCCTATGTTTCTACTCAACCCAACCCTGTCGGCGTTAACCAACCCACAGAAATAGTCATGTGGATTGACAAAGTTCCGCCATCAGCCGCGGGAACTGCTGGTGACAGATGGACCGGGTACACAATCATCATTACGAAGCCTGACGGAACAAACACGACAAAAGGTCCGTTTACATCATTCGCTGAGTCAACAGCTTTCACCTCATTCACACCCACCGCAGTAGGAACATACACCATCACATTCAAGTTCCCTGGACAAGTGGCATCATTGGTTAACCCACAAAACGGACAAATTGGCACGCCCAGCGACTTCATCAACGATACTTTCCTAGCAAGTAGCGCCTCAGTCACTCTTACTGCACAGCAAGACGCGATCACTGCAGTCCAAGACTATGGACTTCCAACCAGCTACTGGACACGTCCCATAGAAGGGCAGAATACCAACTGGGCAACCGTTGCATCAAACTATTTAGGTGCACCTCAGATTGTTGGGACCTTCCAACCTGATGGTTCAGCTCCAAACAGCGCACACATAATGTGGGCAAAGCCGCTTATGTTCGGAGGCGTTGTCGGAGGAAGCAGAACTGGCATCCCTGGAGTAAGCTACTATACAGGCCTTTCGTACGAGGGTGTTTTCGGCAATCCGCTAATCATACAAGGGAGACTCTATTACCCTCTGCCTCAAAGCGATAACGCCATCGGTGGGGGATACGTCTGCGTAGACTTGCAAACGGGACAACAAATCTGGTACCAAAACTACCCAGTTGTTGGCAGCGGCTTTGCAGCAGTATCGTATAATCCATCATTCGGCCAACTCTACGACTACGAATCATTCAACCAGCACGGCGTCATCACGAACGGATACCTCTGGGCTGCTACAGGAGGATTCAGTTTCTTTGGTCCGCCAGCTCCCTCGGTATGGCTAGCCTATGACCCGCTCACAGGAGTCAACCTGTTCAATTTGACCAACACTGCTGGAAGCCCATCTAGCTTCTTCGGCGGTGCAGGAAACGCTGCGTACGGTCCAAACGGAGAGATACTGATGACCACACTCGGTGGAGCGTCTCCATTTGGTCCCTCTACTTGGCTGGCTTTGTTCAACAACACTGCAGCACGGGGCGCAACTGGAGACCCAACCGGAACAACCAGCGATGCCTATCAATGGAGACCAGTAGGGAAAAGCATTGACGCAAGCCTAGCTTATTCATGGAACGTAACGCTGTCAACACCAATACCTGCAGGAGCAAGCGTCAACTACTTCGTCCCTGACGACTTCCTACTTGGTAGCGCCGGCACCAGCCCAACAGCAACATTTTTCAGTGGATACGGCAGTCCAGACCCACGTACAGTATTCGTAGTAAGCCTGAAGCCAGCAACAAGAGGTCAAGTGTTGTGGATAAGGAACTATACGGCACCATCAGGCAACATAACCAGACAAATGGGACCAGTTGATTCAGTACAGCGCGTGTTTACGATGTCAGATAAAGAAACTATGCAGTGGCTGGCATATGACCTCAACACAGGAGATCCACTATGGGGTCCAGTTGGAAACCAACCTGCCTTCAGCTACTTCGGCCAAATTGGCACGCCAGGACTACAAGGCTATTGTGCTTACGGCAAACTGTACACTACAGGTGGCTATGGCTCAACCCTCTATTGCTACGACACTAGAACTGGAAACTTGGATTGGACCTACGGCAACGGCGGCGTCGGCAACAGCACAAACGGCGGACTTGATACTCCATACGGTCACTATCCACTATTCATCGGCGCCATAGCAGACAACAAAGTATACGCCTTCAGCAGTGAGCACTCACCAACATCGCCAATGTGGAAAGGCGAAAAAGTACGCTGCATCGACGCCAAAACTGGAGCAGAACTATGGACTCTGATGGGCTGGGGAGCAATTGGCTCATTCGGCTCATTAGCATGGCCAGTCGCAGACGGATACCTTGTGTACTTCAACGCATACGACAACCAGATCTACTGCCTCGGCAAAGGCCCAAGCGACACCACTGTGACTGCTTCACCTAAAGTCTCAGCTCAAAATACTGCGGTATTAATTGAAGGCACCGTAACTGACACTAGCGCAGGCGCCAAACAGCTAGTACAGAATGGCGAGTTCACCGTTGTTCCAGCGATGTCAGATGCAAGCGAGAGCGCATGGATGGAGCACATATACATGCAGAAGCCCCTTCCTGCAAACGCGACTGGAGTCATAGTGAAACTGATAGCTACTGATCCAAACGGTAACTCGGCGGAAATCGGCTCAGCCACAACTGACTTAAATGGCAACTATGCATTTGCTTGGACTCCATCTCTTCAAGGCATGTACCACATCACAGCAGTCTTCGAAGGCACAAACTCATACTGGGGTTCATCTCAAACAACCTACTTCAACGTTGGCCCAGCAGCAGCGCCATCAGTAGTCACACCGACACCAGTGGTAGTAACTCCAACTCCAACACCAACAGCAACACAGACAACATCGCCATCGGTAACGCCATCGATAGCACCTTCTAGCGGAACCGGACCAGGAATCGGCACAGAATACTACATCGCCATCGCGGCAGTCATCATCAT
>JBGOXQ010000280.1:0-3305 GCA_041479225.1 Bathyarchaeia archaeon | reverse complement strand
CTGACCTCAACGACACCTACGGCAACTTCATCCACCGAACCCTCACCTTCATCACCTCAAAGTTCAACGGCGAAATCCCGCAGGCGCAGAAACTGGACGCCGACGACGAAATGGTCCTCACCACCATACGGGAAAAAGTTGAAGCCATAGCCGAAGACCTTGAAGCCGCAAAGTTGCAGTCCGCCGCGAACACGCTCATAAGCCTGAGCCGCGTGGGCAACCAGTACCTCAACGAGAAGGAACCTTGGAAGCTCCTCAAAACAGACCCTGAGAAAGCAGCCACAATCTTCTACGATGCCGCACAAATAGTCAAAGCCTTAGCCGTTACTTCATCGCCTTTCATCCCCAATTCGGCAGAGCAGACCTGGCAAACTCTGGGTCTTCCTGGAAACGTGAGCAAAACCCGCTGGGACGAAGCCGTAGCACCGTTGGAACCTGGACACAAAATATCTAAACCTGTTCCGCTGTTCCACAAAATAGAAGCCGACGAAAAAAAGCTTGATGAGTTGCTGATGCAAATCCGAGAAAAGAAGAAAGCGGCTGTGTAAGCATACAGATGAAAGCTGACCTATGCCATTTGGAGAACATTTTCTTTTATCTTATTGTTTAACGAAGGCTCTAAGGTATGAGTTGTTACCTCATTGAAAATGGAAAGAAATGAGGATTTGCAGATAGTTCATAATCAGTGCGCTTTCTAAATTTCCTGTAACATTTAATTAAGGCTTTCTTAGTAATTCCATTATGAACGAAAATGTGAAGAGCGTTTTGCATCTTTCTTGGCTTGAACTAAAAAGAATTACTTTTGGAGTAAAACATTTTGCGGAAGTTGACGTGACGGATAACTGTAATCTTAGATGCAAACATTGCTATCATTTTCACGGTAAGAGCAATTTTGAAACGCAAGAGCCATCCATATCTGTTTGGGAAAAAAGGTTCAATGAACTCTATAAGTCTGGAATAAGGTGCCTTCTTCTGGTAGGAGGTGAGCCTTCGCTCAGGATTGACGTTCTTATGCTCGCTGACAAAATTTTTCCTTTTGTTTACGTTATTACTAACGGAACAATAAAGATACCGAAAGAATTCAATCACAGATTATATGTATCCATAGATGGAACTCCAGAAACAAGCGATTCCATCAGAGGGAATGGTGTTTTTTCAAAAGTAATAAAAAATTATTCAGGAGACAAACGTGTTGTTGTCAACATGACAATCACGAAAGATAATTACAGAGAACTGCAGGACGTTACAAAAATCGCAAAAGAGAACGGTTTCAATGGTGTTGTATGCAATATATGCGCAGGTGGAACCGATTTTAGTTTTTCTAGGGTTGTGGGAAAAGAAGAGAGAAAAACCATAATAAAGGAACTAAAACGCGTGAAGAAACTATACCCAAACGACCTTCTTTTGACCAAACCAATGCTCAAATGGTTTGAACACCCAGACCACAGAAACCACTGTTATTGGGGCGATGACGTATTGCATTTTGATGTTTCATGGAACAGAAGAAGGTGCTTTGCAAGTAATGCGGATTGCTCCAATTGTGGATGTTTGGCAGGTGCCTTTCAAAGTCCTCTGAAAATGCTCAGGCATCGTAGAGAGATGATGAAAATAGTGGTGTGTTCATAAGAAAAAGCGTCTCTCTAAAATCTGAAGCGCTACATAAGTGATCAAAAGCGGCTATACTCTTGCTCTCAACAAACAGGAATATTCTGCCTGATGCTCTTATTCTTGTTAAAAGAGATGCTATTCGAGTAGGCTTGTAAGGGGGTCCTGTTTCCTAAAGGTCTTAGGAGCCGATAAGCACAACTTTAAATTAATTACGTTCCTTGCATAATATTGGCTGCACTTTAGCAGAAATATGTAGGGTTGAATAAGACGAAAGCCCCCGATAAATTTCAAATTCGCGCTGATCTCCATGTCCACACTACATTCTCTAAAGATTCGATAATTACTCCGAAAGACCTTGTTTACTACGCCAAAAAAGCTGGACTCAATGCTATAGCGGTGACTGACCACAACCAGGTAGAAGGCGCACGGAGAATAGCTAAGGAAACCAGCTTCCTCATAATTCCAGGCACGGAAGTTTCAAGCCTGAACGGGCACATCGTTGGCTTAAACGTGGCAGAACTCATACCCCGAGACTTGAGCGCGGATGAAACCGTTGAACGAATCCATGCGGCGGGAGGCATAGCGATTGCTTGTCACCCTTTCGCTTTGTTCAAGGGAAGCATAGGAAAATACGTGACTGCCAAATTTGACGCTGTGGAGGCAATTAACTCTTCAGCTTTCCCTTTCAACAGCGCTTCACGCAAAGCCAACGCGCTTGCTGACCGCTTAAAGCTGCCTAAAGTTGCTGGAACCGATGCACATTATGGTCCCGTGATCGGTCGGGCTTTCACTCTTATAGATGCAGAACCGAATGTGGAAGCCATAGTTAAGGCAATAGCAAGAGGGCAGTGTGAGCCTTTCGGAAAATCCCTTTCTTGGTCTATAAGAATCGAAAACCAAGGTCGTTTCTTCAAAAAATACCTGAGAAATAAGGGTAAACAGGCTTCCTAAAAAAACCATGGGAATTTTCCAGTTAGGTTCGTTCAACACTAACCAAATTAAACTATCGCCTATCACAACCAACAGTTCTTCAACTTCACTTTTCCATTTGAAGTATATAATAGGGGGGTATAGACTGTTCCGAGCAACTAATCACACTAAACTCTCAAGCACTCCATCTTTTCTGATTCTTTTTTTCCTCGATCAACTCGCATAGAACGCAAAATCAACCTCCCTAATCGTAACCGTAATTATTAATAAGCCTGAACGACAAACATGATGCCTTACCAACAGAAGTGGATATAGATGGCGAATACTCAGGGCACAAAAATCGTGTTAACCGCATCAGCCACAGAAATGAGCGAATACGGCAACAGCCAATTCATCGCTTTCGTCGGCGCATTCGCCAGCGGACCTTTCCCAAAATTCCTCCTGAGAAAACTGCTCTATCCACCTGTGGAACGCACTTCTGACGGAAGAGCCAAAGTTGCCCCATACGGCTTAAGAAAAGTCGAAGCAATCCTGCTAGAAAACGGCTTCACCAAGTCCGAAGTAGCCGTTGTGCACCCTGCTGACTTAGCCAAATTCGTCGGTCCAAACACCAAAGCTGTCGGCATCAGCAGCATGGACCCAACAGGAATGGGCTACGTAAGCAAAACCTACAGCAGCCTCGTCGGTGGTGGAGAACCCATGAACGCTGTGGAGTTCAAAGCCTTAGCCAATGACGATGCTATCCGCACGCATAAACCTAAAGTGAT
>JBGOXQ010000279.1:0-3317 GCA_041479225.1 Bathyarchaeia archaeon | reverse complement strand
CCTTTCCAGTTGATCTGCGAGTCTGCTTGTATCTCTGCGTGTTCTGCAGAAAACTATAGCTTTGTCCACGTGATCTTCGTGCAGGATGCTGCAGAGCATGTCAAATTTGCTGTTCTGGTTGACAACAGTGTAATACTGCTTCATCTGTGTTAAGGCAATTTCGTCTTTGCTCACGAGAATCTTAACAGGGTTTCTCATGTACCTGTTGGCAACGCTCATAACTGAGCTGTCTATGGTGGCGCTGAACAAACTAGTTTGGCGGTTAGATGGTGCTTTAGAGAGGATGTACTGGATGTCTTCGATGAATCCCATGTCCAGCATGCGGTCGGCTTCATCAAGAACCACGACTTTCACGCTGGCGAAATTAAGTACACGCCTTTCCATAAGGTCAATTATTCTGCCTGGAGTACCAACGACAATTTGAGCGCCGTTTTCCAGTTCTCGAATTTGCCTTTCAATTGAGGTTCCGCCGTAAACTGGCAAAACTCTGAGTTTAGCGTATTTCGCAAAGCAAATCATGTTCTGAGCGACTTGTACGGCAAGTTCGCGTGTAGGCACCAAAACTAAACCTTGCACCTTTCTAAGCTGCGGGTCAAGGCGTTCAACCATCGGAACTCCGAAGGCTGCGGTTTTACCTGTGCCTGTTTGTGCTTGCCCGATGACGTCTTTGCCTTCGAGCAGCGGAATTATCGCCTGAGCTTGGATGGGAAAAAGAGTCTCATATCCAAGTTCTTGTATGCTTCTTTGGACCTGCGCACTTAAGGGTAGGTCTTTGAATGATTGTATTTCTAACGTAGTTTTTTTTCTCCTATCACAAACGTCTTTCATGCATCGTATCAAAAGCTTTGTAGGAGCTTCGTTTTGTTACATGAGTTAATGTGATTGTAGCAACCATCTTCCGCGGAATATAAAAAGGTTTAGCAAGTAGCACGACAGATAGACCATGTTAGGGGTGTTTTTCTTGTTTGGGGCACGGAATTTGCCGTGTTGCGGGGGTGAGGGAGTTGTTTGGGCTGATATTCAGAAACCTGATATATAGTTGATTCTGCAACTCTGCTTATATGCTTTCTTAAGACATTTGAATTTGTAAAGGTGAAAACTGCCATGCAAGGAACGTTATCGACTTTGCTCTTAATAACGGCTTGTGTCATAATTACGTGTGTGGTTGTGGATTATGCGGTAACCGTCGTTCAAAACACGGCGCAAACCACGAACATGCCGGGATGACTAAGCTTAAAAATCTGGAGCAGGCGCTTTTGAATCAGACGGATTCGCTTTGGAATCAGACGCAGTCTCTGTCGGATTCTTCGCTGATTGAGCCTTGATTTGCTGTGCTTGCTTGCTCCAGAACAGGTAAATTTTAGGTTGCGCCGCGAAGCTGAGGCGTTTTAGGGCTTCTGCGAGTTCTGCTTCAAGTGAAGCTATCAAAAAATTCTCTTGGTGTGAGTATTTTGGTTTTTCTAAACTTGCCAAGTTTAAGAAGGTGCTTGTCTCCTGATACGATGATTTCTACTCCAGCCGCCAAAGCGCATTCTAGTATCTTGTTGTCTTGGGCATCCTCATTTATGACGTGCAGCTTTTGCTTAGTCTAAACCTTCACAGAGTTATCTGCAAGAATACGCAAAACATCCCTCTCGCGCATGTCTATCTTTTTTAGAATTTCGGCGACTTGTGGATACTGCAAAACCTTCGATATCTCAAGGCCGATGTCTTCACTCACATAAACTGTTAGATCCTGCTTTGTCCGGGAAAACTCGTCTCTGAGCCTCTTCTCCATGAAGATTGAAATCCAAACGTTCGTGTCGAAGACTACTTTGACTTTCTTGCCCACTCGACAGCCTCAGCCACAAGCTTATCAACGTCAAGGCGTTCTTCCTTGACTACTTTGTCAATCCGCTTGCCTAAATCGTCAAGGGATAACTCCTTAGCTTTTCTAAGCAATATATCGCCATTGCAAGTAAGCACTAAAAGTTTCTCGCCGCCGTTTACTCCAAGCTTCTTTCGAACCTCTCTGGGAATTACGATTTGCCCCTTGGATGAAACCTTGATGACGGCTTCGATTTGCTCTTGCCCTGCCATAATATATCCATAACTTCCTACAAGTAAATAAATTTTTACGTTTTGTACGAGGTAACGCTATGAGCGTTGAACCTTCAATCGAGGTTAGACAGATTACATACTACACTAAGATAACAAACAACAAATACAATCAACTAAGCGACTAATCAACAACTAACTAATTCAACTAAAACAGATTATTAGATATAGTACTACACAGCGCACATAGAGAGAGCAGAGTGCAGAAAGAAACAAAACGTATAAAATATCGAGTTATGGTTATGCCTCTTTGTTTTTCTGTCTTAGAATCAGCTTACCTCTTCCATCCTTAAACTCAATTATCCCTTTCTGAGTGGTGAAATACTTTCGCTCATCCTCTGGAAGTTTATCCAAAAACTCTTTGCTATACTTTCCTTTTAAAGTGTCAGAATCACTTTTCCAATATCGGTATTTGACTCTGTATTCTTGTTCATTTCTCTCGGCGACTTCATTTTTTCTTGAATCGTCTTTGTAATAAAGGCACAATACATGTTCAGTTTGACCCTCTAAGAGATTTTCATTTACTTTAGCGTGATGGAAACCATGATTTTCTATTTCATTTGTGGCTATTTCAAGGAGCTTGTTCTTATTATCACTAAAAAATAGGTACTTGCCAGTTATATCATAGGTAAATTTTTCTTTGCTCAGTAGCCAAATCCAATAGCCATCAAAAATTATTCTTATTTTTTGAGATATTTTCCATACTCCCCAAAATCTTGTTTCCATTGGTACTGAGAACGTTTGTTCCAAGTTTTGAAAGCGTCATCTACATGCTCTTTAAATTCCTTTTCGGAACAACTGTTTACCATGCAAAAGTGTTTGACGACTTCGTTATAGTCAAGTTTTCCTTCATCCGCGAGAATTCCAGCTAAACCTATGTGTTTAACATGATGACACATTGTGCAAAGAAGAATGAATCCATCGAGTTTTTGAACATGTTTAGAATCATCGTAGTTCCATATCTCATGCAGATTCATTTTTCCTTGTGTCTCGCCACAAATTTGGCATTTCCTTCCGTTCTCTCTAATAATATCGTCTCGTAGTTTGTTCCAAACTTCAGTGGGCAATAACCTATAGAGTGAGGAATACCAAACGGTTGAAGGAACCAGTTCCGCATATAGCTTCATGGTAATCCTTAAGCAATATTAGCTACTTGTCCACTTAATCTTTGTGGGTGATTTAGTGTACCGCATAATAGATATCGAAACTGAAAATACTGG
>JBGOXQ010000278.1:0-3328 GCA_041479225.1 Bathyarchaeia archaeon | reverse complement strand
GGACTGCTACCGGCCGCTCGTGGAGCTCTGCGCTGATCTCATTGCAATCATCTGTGATGAGAAAATAGCGTTCATCAATGCTGCTGGGGCAAAGCTGCTCGGTGCAGAATCCCCTGATGTGCTTATTGGCCGATCCGTAAAGGATTTTATCCTTCCGCAAAACCGGGAAAAAAGCTATAGTTCTTGGATTTCGCACTTGAGCTTCTTGATGGTTTCCTCTGCGTTCACAGGCTCAACCTTCAAAGTATACAATTGGCTTGCAGTACGAAGCTTTAGCTTTACTGAGGATTTCAGGCGTTTTACTGCGCAGAACTTCGCTTTAGCGCTCATTTCTACGAATTTCTCAACGTCAAGGATTTCGGATGGCATACGTTTTTCACCGAGTTAAACACTTGCAGGGATGCCAAGCGAGTTTTTATCTGTTTTGGTGCCCAAACCAAGTTATGAATCAGACTTAGCGCCTTCCTTATCAGGGGAAACAGGTGCTGTTACCGCCTCAGTCTCTTCTGTTCTTTCCATGTCTTCGCGGGTTCGACTGTTCAGCAGGCCCCGAATACCCAGTGCCTGCACAATTACATAGCCCACTATTAGCGGTATCCAAAAAAGTAGGGTTCGAAGCACTATTGCCGTTACACCGCTTTTGGCGGCGGATATACTGTAGAAAATGAAGATATTCGTTAGCAGTATTTCAACTGTTCCCACAGATAAGACACCCGCAGCATCATCGACAGCACCCGCCAAAAAATAAACCACAATGAAGAAGCTAATTGGTACATTGTTGAGGCCTAAGGAGTAAAAAACCCAGATATACATGAAAAGGTTAAGGATGAAAGCAGAAAGTTGGAAGAAAAAAGACTTCACAACATGGCGGGGATGAGCCCGGAAAAAATCAAAGCCCTCTCGAAAAAGAACAAGCGATTCCAGAACCCTCGGCGATAAACCCGCACTATTTTTTCTCAGCCGCAGAATCTGCAGAAACTTAAGCAGTCCAGACGCCAATTTTTCTGCCGCCCGAGATGCAAAAGCCAGGTACAGCAACACACTGAGAAAAGCCAAGGCTCCCACCCAAGTTAAAAGCAGCAAGCTTAAAATAAACTCTGGAACGGTGGAAGTAGTAAGCAGATAAACCGTGCCTACCGAGAGCCCCGATATTACGATGATGTAGGATATTATTCGGTTTGTTATGCCTGATGCGGCAATGGCGCCGTAGCCGCATTTAGTTTCCCTTTGGACAAGATAGAGCCTTGTAACTTCTCCTCCTACCGATTGAATGGGAACAATCAAGTCAACAAAATAACCAACCCAATAATACTGAAAAGCGTGCCAAAAACTTATTTTAAAACAAAGACCATCCAGCAACGATTTCCACGAAGCAGTCCAGAAAAGAATCACTAGAAGCAGCGTGCAGATTGCCAGAGCATAGTAAATGAGAAAATTTACAGGGTCAACGTCCTGAACGACCAGTGCAACTTGTTGAAACCCTACAAAAAAATACAAATAAACCAGAAAAATGGCAACGCCCAAAATCATGAAGAAAAGGGATCTTCGAGCTGTAAAGTGCTTTGTTAGTGACAGCGGATTTACACCTTCGCTTTTGCCTCTGCAGCTTTAGCCTTTGACGATATGGCTACTTTGCATCCGAAGGTAATTAGGTATTCTGTTTCTTGTTTTCCTACGGAGAAGTTCCAGTCTTTGATTTCGAAGTTCATGTCTTTGAAGTGTGCTTGGAGGTATTTCCTATATTCATTAAATTTGTCGCCCATCGTCTGCACTCTTTCCATCACGTCTTCATGTTCCTCAGACATTTTATTATTACACCTCCTAGAAGGCAGTATACGAGAATATAATCAGGAACCGTTTTTAAGTATATGTGACTGTGCGTTGACAGCAACCAAATTTTAAGAGGGAAGCTTGAAAGGTGTAGGCTAACGCTTTTATCTTGTAAGAGGCAACAGTAGAATTCAAAGTCAGAGATGCAGTTTATGTCTGACCCTATGACGTCCGCGCTAAACTTGGCTAAAGCCGCTATAGTTCTCTTCATCGTCGTGGATCCTTTTGGAAACATCCCAATTTTCATGAGTTTAACAGGGAAGATGTCGGAAGGGCAGAAAAGGAAAGTGTTTAACACCGCATGCCTCGTCGGCTTCATCCTGCTTTTAGTCTTCGCCTTCACAGGTCAAGAAATCTTCAACATCTTCGGCATATCCATATACAGCTTCGAAATTGCAGGCGGCATCCTACTTCTAATAATATCTATCAGAATCCTCATCTCCGGCAGCTTCCATGAGAAAGAAGAATCCCCGGAAAGCATAGGCGCGGTTCCTATAGCCATGCCGTTGCTTGTGGGACCAGGAGCCATAACCACTACAATATTTAATCTTCAAGCCTACGATGTGTACGTAGCTGCCCTTTCGGTTCTGGTTGTGCTCGTTCTTACTTGGGTTATTCTCAGGTTCATGAATAAGGTCTACAGGTTCCTTGGCAAAACAGGCGCTTTGGTTATTGCACGTGTGATGGCGCTGCTTATAGCAGCCCTAGCTATTCAGTACATTCTCAACGGTTTAACAAGCTACCTTGGAATACATTGATACCTTTCAGGATAAAACTTTCTACGGGCTGCTAAGTTTTCGGCTGAGTTCCTTTGTGTGTGGCTTTTTTGAGCCGTTTTTGGAGGTCGCTATGTTGCAAGTAACATTTTACGAGGCTAGGGTATGTGGTTTGGGTAAGCGAAACATACAGTTCGCACAGTCGCTGCGTGGTTGTTTTCGCACGGCGCCCAGCAACCTTAATGGAGTCTGAACCGTTGACCTGCGGCAGATTACTTGAGGTTTTTTCTGGATGTCTTTTGTGCTTTTCCGTATACTGAACGTTCCCAGTTTTTGTCATTATCTTTTGCCGACAGTGCTTATATCTTTTTGCCGTTCCAAGATATCGCAAAGGTATCGCAAAGGCGCATTTTCTTCGAATTTAATTGTTTTCAGCATTATTATTGGAGATTAAGCCTTGCTGAAGAAGCTGGGACACCAAAAACTTAAAAGAACTTGTATGCAGATTGTGCTTTAAGGGAGTATTATGAACTCTGGTTATTCCGAGAAATTCCGTTCACCACTCGTGACGTTTGGGTTGATTCTTATAGTTGTTGGTCTAGTAATATCATTTGCAGCAAGCATCAGCATGGACCCAATCTCGAGTCAAGAAATTCTTCTAGCTGCGTTAGGTCGAGTCACAACGGGAATAGCATTTCAACTGCTTGGCTTAGCTTTGATACTTATCGGCAAAAAATAGCACCATAGAATCGTGATAACGCCCGATTTGCTGAAAATAAATG
>JBGOXQ010000277.1:0-3345 GCA_041479225.1 Bathyarchaeia archaeon | reverse complement strand
GATGGCTCAATCCTCATCCCCAAGGTCCTCCGAAAATACATGGGTGACATAGAAGAGATCCGGTTGAAGCGCTAAACCTTTTAATATAGCCTTGAGTAATTTGAAGGCGCATTCGGAAGGATTCCCTTGTCTTCAAAAACTACTAAACACGTACGCGACAAATGGCGAAGCAAAGGATGGTACATGATTGTTGCGCCACCGTACTTCGGAAACGTCGAATTAGGCTCAGTGCCAGCTGAAGAAGAAGCACGCCTAATCGGAAGAGTCGTTGAAGCCACACTCTACGACATCACAGGCGACTTTTCACATCAGTACTTAAAAATGTTCTTCCAAGTTAACCAGATAGACGGAAAAACCGCCCGCACCCTCTTCAAAGGGCACGAATACAGCCGTGACTACCTGCGAAGCCTCGTGCGCAGAAGAACCACGAAAGTGGATGGTCTATTTAACTTAACCACAAAAGACGGCTACAAACTTAGGGTAGCCATTTCTGCACTGACGCTGTCCAGAATCAAGACTTCTCAGGAAAAGACAATCCGCAA
This sequence comes from Bathyarchaeia archaeon, assembly GCA_041479225.1. Lineage (GTDB taxonomy): Archaea > Thermoproteota > Bathyarchaeia > Bathyarchaeales > Bathycorpusculaceae > JADGNF01. Next base: position 2,803 of record JBGOXQ010000277.1, on the reverse strand, counting down.
AATCATGGACAAAACAATCAAGGAAAAAGCCGCAGCCCTCACATTGGACCAGTTCGTACAAGAAGTAGTTCTGGGCAAAATTGCCTCAGACATCTATAACATATCCAAAGCCGTGGCGCCACTAAGACACGTAGGCATCAGAAAATCCAAACTCGTAGGTCAACCAATCACGCCACCTCAACCACAAGCACCATTGCCAGCAGAGGAAGAAGAAGCAGAACCAGCTGCAGAACAAGCATAACCTAACCACACTCTCCTTTTCAATTTTCCATATCTCCCTTCTTCATTCTTCAGCGTTCACTATGCGAAAGCATCTTTAGACGCGAATCCTAATCTACCTTATTAATCGTCCAAGAATTGTGGAGAAGTGAAAAAGTTGACTCACCACGCAGGCGTACATGAAAAAGGCACTTTTTCCCTCGCAGACTTAATGGACAGCATGAGAAAAAAAGAGAATTTCAACCAAGCTGGCGCAATAGACGTATTCATCGGTATTGTGCGAGGAGAAAGCAATGAAGGCCAAAAAGTCCAGAAACTTTTGTTGCAAGCTTATGAGGAGAAAGCCAACGAAGTCCTGGAGAGCATCTGCGACGAGCTGATTCAGAAGCCAGGAATAATTGACGTTCAGATTCACCATTTGCTCGGCGAGTTTAGCGTGGGTGATGACTTGGTATACGTTGCGGTTGCTGGTTCTCACCGCACCGACGTTTTTCCAGTCCTTGAGGAAGCAGTTGAAAGGTACAAGCATGAAGCACCTGTGTTCAAGAAGGAAAACGTCACTGACGCGAAAGGTCAATCAACTTCTTATTGGGTTTCTGAAAAAGGGAGAACCGAGTCTTGACGTTTTCACATTTAGGTTACTTTAGATACAGTAAACTTTGAACCTTTGTTTTCAAGCGTGAAAAGCATGATTACGGCTTTGGCAGGCGGAGTTGGCGCAGCAAAACTGCTTCTTGGACTTGTAAAAGTGATGGATCCGAAAGAACTGCGAGTTATCGTGAATACTGGCGACGACATTGAACTGCATGGTTTGCACATTTCTCCAGATCTTGACATAGCTGCTTACACTTTAGCTGGGATTGTTGATGAAGAGAAAGGCTGGGGAATTAGAGGAGACACCTTCCACTGCCTCAACGATTTGAGGAGCTTCAGCGGGGAAGAGTGGTTTAACCTTGGTGACCGAGACTTTGCCACACATATTTACAGGACGAGTCTTCTCAGAAAAGGAAGCACATTGTCCGAAGTTACGGCAAAGATAAGCCATGCATTGGGGCTTGAAACAGTGATTTTGCCCATGACGGACGACAAGTTTGAAACACGAATCAAAACCAGCGTTGGCACGTTTCATTTCGAAGAGTACCTGGTGAAGAGAGGCGCAAAAGATGAGGTTCTCGGAGTGGAGTTGTTTGGCTCGGAAAAAGCCAAGCCTGCTGCAGGAGTGATTGCGGCAATTGAGAACGCGGAGAAAGTGGTGGTTTGCCCAAGTAACCCAATTGTAAGCATTGGCACGATTCTCTCAGTTAAGGGTGTGCGGGAAGCGTTGAAACGGACTGAAGCAAAGAAAACAGCTGTGAGCCCTATAATTGGTGGTGCTACCGTGAAAGGTCCTGCGGATAAGCTGTTGAGAGGTTTGGGTTTTGAGGTTTCGGCGTTTGGCGTAGCGAAACTATACGCAGATTTCATTGATACTTTCGTTCTTGACGTTGCTGATGCTGCGGAGAAGAATCGGATAGAGCAGCTTGGAGTTGATGTGATAATTGCGAATACGTTGATGAAGAGCTTAGACGATAAAGTGCGATTGGCGAAAATCATTTTGGAAACATGATCGTTTAGGTTTATGTTGCAGAAAGCGCGTTTTCCATAACTCCTGTTAGTATATAGATTATGGTGTTATCTATACAATATTTGAAGATTCTAAATAAACAACAACACCCAAAAGCCTAACAGGGACAGGAATGCAGAGCGCAAAAGTCAAAAAAATGAAAGCGCAAAAAGCAGAATCCGACAAGCCTTGGTACTTCTTGCACATATAGGAAATAAGCTACCGCATTTCCGAATTTGAAGTAAGGTGTCTAATATGGTGAAAACGGAAGACAACAAGAAAGAGCAAGAAAAGTCAAATATCTCAGATCTCTTAGACTGGGTTTTAGCCATAGATTGGCGATAGCCTTATGTTTAGCGCAAGGAAGAGACGGATCATATTTTTTGTTGTCGATTTTTTGGCAGGAAGCACCCTTTTTGCTGATTGCCGTCGTTTGTTAAGAGAAGGGTTATATGTGAACTATGTGAAATAGTTCTATATGGAGATGTGACCTTGGAACGCAGAAGCTACGATTGGTTTGAGAAACGGCGCAGAACGAAAGGCTTAGAATTAGCCCATGAACAAATAACAAAAGCCTTCGACACTGTAACCTTGCTTCACAAGGCTGCTGAGAGTTTCTCAAAAGGCAACCTAGTTGACACCATGAAGTACATTGAGAACCTCTACAAGGCAGAAGAAGAAGTGGACAAACTGCGAACAGATGTTTTCACAGAACTCTCCAAAGGTGCAGCGCTGGTGGCAGATTACCGTGAAGACCTCTTGCACCTCGTAAAGAGGCTTGACACGTTGGCAGACCACACTAAAGATGCGGCTAGATGTTTAGAAATGATAGGCGACTCAAAGATTCCTGAGGAGCTATCCCAGAAAACCGTGTACATGACCTCAAAACTTGTGGATACGGCTCAAGCATTGCGTGGCGGTATCGAGAAAATCTCCTCTAACCCAGTTGAAGCAATTGCTGAAGCGAAGAAAGTGGAGATT
>JBGOXQ010000276.1:0-3354 GCA_041479225.1 Bathyarchaeia archaeon | reverse complement strand
GAGGTTCGGAATGTTCGGGGCAGAACCTTGGTCTGACAATACACGAAAAAGAATCGAGGATGCCTTAGGAATTGAGGCATTTGACGTTTACGGTTTAACGGAGCTCTGTGGTCCAGGTGTCTCCGTTGAATGCCATCAGCATAACGGTTTGCACATCTGGGAAGACCACTTCATCGTAGAAACAATCAACTCCGAAACTGGCGAAGTTCTGTCTGAAGGCGAAGAAGGCGAGTTGGTTTTCACGCCGCTTTCGAAATCTGCTTTGCCGCTCTTGAGGTATCGCACCCGAGACATTTCAGTTTTAGAAACAGAATGGTGCCCCTGCGGACGCACGCACGCCAGAATGATGCGGGTAAGCGGCAGGTCAGACGACATGCTCATCATCCGCGGAGTCAACGTGTTTCCGTCACAGATAGAATACGTTATCATGGGTTTTCCCGAACTTGCCACGCAGTATCAGATTTATGTGGATAGACCTGACGCTTTGGACACTTTTGGCGTGAAAGTCGAATTAACCGACGAAGCCTGCAAAAACCCTCAACTGGATGTAAACTCGCTCCGATGCAGAATCCAAAACAAAATCAGCAACGTCACAGGACTCAACCCCGACATTCAAATTGTGAAGTGCGGAGAAATCCCCCGAACTGAAGGGAAAGCAAAACATGTTTTCGATAACCGCGTAGGGAAACTCTAAAGGATAAAACTCTGATGACTTCGAAGATTGCGATAAACAAGCCGAACAGTTTTTTACTGCTGAATGGAGACGAAGCAGTAGCACGCGGCGCCTTAGAAGCAGGCGCCAAAGTTGCTGCTTCATATCCTGGAACGCCAGCTACAGAGATTCTTGAAACGCTAGCTGAGGTTGCTAAGCAATTCAGTTTGTACGCAGAGTGGAGCGTAAACGAGATTGTAGCTACGGAAGTGGCTGCTGGCGCTTCAATGGCAGGTGTCAGAGCCATAGTCTCCATGAAACACGTCGGGTTGAACGTGGCTGCTGACGCCGCGATGACTCTTGCCGAAACAGGCGTCGTCGGAGGATTAGTTATCGCTGTATGCGACGACCCAGGTATGCACAGCAGCCAAAACGAGCAGGACACCCGGTATTTTGCGGTTCACTCGAACATACCTCTGCTTGACGCAGGGAATCCTCAAGAAGCTTTGGATATGACGCGTGAAGCGTTTGAAATCAGCGAAAAACTTGAGTTGCCCGTGATTGTGCGGTTAACCACCCGCGTAGCACATGGGAAAGCCCGAGTGAAAATCGGGGAGTTTCAGAAGATTGAACGGAAAGCTGAGTTTGACAAAAATGGCTCAAAGTGGGTTATGGTGCCCTCCAACGCCATGCGACAGCACAGAGTCCTCAAGGCACGGTTGGCTGAAGCTCAGAAATTAGCCGAGGAATCTAACTTTAACAGTTTAGAAGACAACATCCGAAGTATCGGCATAGTTGGAAGCGGAGTAGGCTACTATTATGCAAAATCAATTTTAGAAGCAAAAGACTTTTCCTGGCTAAAACTCGGTGCGGTATACCCCTTCCCGCGTAACCTGCTTAGAAGTTTTGCAGGCAAAGTTAAGAAAATACTTGTTGTTGAAGAATTAAGGCAGTACATTGAAGATAACCTGCGTGGCTTAGACGTTGAAGTTTTAGGCAAGAGCCAGCTTGGGCTGGAAGAAATCGGCGAATTCACACCCGACATCATAAGAGAAGCTTTCTCCAAGTTGGGTTTGTGTGAAAAAGGCGTTAAGACAGCGAATTTGGATTTGCCCCCGCGACCTCCGGTCCTCTGTCCAGGGTGCCCTCACAGAGCATTTTACTATGCCTTGAACACGGTTAACCGATACGTTAACTGTGACCCCCAAAAATGTGTTGGCTGCGACATCTGCGAACTCACTTGCTCTTGGGAAAAAGAAAAAGTCTTCAACCCGACGAAATCGCGAATTCGGGCAGTACGACTTGAACAGGTAAAGAACACAGCTTTAACGTGCCGAACCTGCAAGGATGCGCCATGTGTTGTTGCCTGTCCTGAAGAAGCGCTGCGCCAATCTAAGGAAACGGGCGTCATAACGGTGGATGAAGACAAATGTGACGGTTGCGGCTGGTGCATCGAAGCCTGCGAGTACGGCGCTGTTACGCTGCATCCTGTCACGCGGAAAGCCATCCTTTGCGACACATGCAACGGCAAGCCCGAGTGCATTCAAATGTGTCCTGAAGGAGCGTTGAATCTGGCTGGGAAAACGGATGACAAAATTGTAGCGGGAGACATCGGCTGCTACACGCTGGGGGTGTTGCCTCCTGTGAATGCGGTTCAAACTTGCCTCTGCATGGGTGCAGGGATTTCTCAGGCTGCGGGCATGGTTCATGCGGGCGTAAGAGAAAAGGTCTTCGCAGTGATTGGTGACTCCACGTTCTTCCATGCAGGAATGCCTGGATTGCTTAACATAGCGTACAACAAAGCTAACGTCTGCGTAATTATCCTAGACAACAGAACCGTAGCCATGACTGGGCACCAACCCATCCCTGGGTCTGGAAAAACAGCCATGGGAGAAGATGCAATCGTCACGAAGATTCAGGACATAGCGAAAAGCCTCGGCATCGACAAAATAGCTGTGGTTGACCCCTACGACGTTGAAGGCACAACAAAGGCAATCAGAGAAACGTTGGAGCACCAAGGTCCGTCAGTAATAATTTCTGAGCGTCCCTGTCCACTTAAAATCGAAAAGAATCCTGCGCGCGAGGTTTTGGAGAAATGTAATTCCTGCGGCGTCTGCGTGAAAAACTTTGGGTGCCCCGCGATTTCCCTCAACGCTAAAGGTGCTGAAATCGATGCCACTCTCTGTTGGGGCTGCGGAGTCTGCGAAAAAATATGTCCTTTTGATGCGATAAGGAGTACTGAGCCGAAATGAAGCTGGACCTTGTTTTCACAGGCGTGGGCGGCCAAGGCGTTGTCGTCTTAAGCGACATTTTCTGTGAAGCCGCGTTGCTGGATGGTTTCGACGTTACAAAAGCGGAAATCCACGGGATGGCTCAGAGAGGCGGCTCCATAAGCGCTCATGTGAGAATCGGAGACAAAGTCTTAGCTCCACTAATAGAGTACGGAAAAAGCGACGTTATCGTAGGTTTCGAAATCCTTGAAACCGCCCGAGCTTTGCCCATGCTTAAGCCTAAGGGAACGGTAGTTGTGAACACGAAGTACATACCTCCTAACACTCTGCTTCAAGGGTCGGCGGAACCTTTAAAGCCTGAAGACCTGATGGCGCTCATAAGGCAGAAAGCGCTCAGCGTTTACGAGGTTGACGGACTCGCCATTGCTAAGAAGTTGGGGAATCTAATGGTTGTCAACACGGTTCTACTTG
>JBGOXQ010000275.1:0-3384 GCA_041479225.1 Bathyarchaeia archaeon | reverse complement strand
TGTGAGAACGAATTTCCTCGTGATTTCGGCAGCGTAGGTTCCTAAGCCTCCGACTATTTTGGGGGGGTATTCATAAACAAATACGGCAATCTTCATCTATGTTTTCACCGTTTTTAATTTAGAAATAGGGTCGGTTTCTACTAAAGCTTTGCCTGTTCTAGATTTAAAAAATATTTGCTTATCCGATGCGTGCGGGCGTATCGGCAAAGTTTGAATAGCTCCCTGTACAATTATACAGTGGAAGTGCCCCAAATGGATTTATCACCTGTCAAATGCGAAATACTCGAAGCCCTCTTACTGCATGACAAGCCAGTGAAAGCGGCACAAGTAGCCAAGGAAACATCAAAAGACCCCAAAGTCGTTCAGATGCACCTTATAGGATTAACCCGCACGGGATACGCAAAGTCACCCGAAAAAGGATGCTACATCATCACTGAAGAAGGGAAAAAAAACCTCGGATTGCCTGAAATCACTAAGGATAAAGCATTAGCTATTTTGGCACAAACACAACGCGATAAAGCATTCCACTTCTATGCTGGAATAGGAAAACCTCTGAACCTCCTAGCAAATGACCTCTTAGACTTCTGCGACAAGATTGCCAAAGTCAACGCGGACTCCTTGGAGTTCCATCTAAACCGCGGCGACTTCGAAAATTGGTTTAAAAGTCTAGGCGACGCAGAACTAACGAAGAAAACCGAGTTGCTGAAAAAAAGGAAAGTTACAGGGGAAGAACTGCGCGGAAAACTCCGCGAGATGGTCGAGAACAGGTGTATAATGCTGTCTAAAATGGTGGGAGAAAAGGTCCCGCCTGCGTAAAGTCTGATAGTTCATGCTGCTTAACTTCCGTGAAGCGTTTGCCAAGCTTTTCCCAGAACTTGCTGTATCGCAGCGTACTCCATCTCTTCTTAAGGAGACCTTGCCCTATTGCCGCCTCTTTTCTTCCAGCCACAGATCTGAGAATTCAACATAGTTTAAGGCAATCTTTTCCGCTGCTTCCTTTCTGCTGGTCTTCCCTGTTTTATAATCAACTAGAGGTTGCCAGAAAATGGTTCTACCAACAGCAAACCCGATAATTCCAGGTATTCTGGCTCCAACCTTAAGCCATTTTTGCACATGCTCTTTGGATTCGCCTCTTCCAAGAGTGATTATGCCTGATTTTCTGCCGTTACTTTGGGCTTGCGCAACCAAAGCCTTTGCGTCATGAGGGCTGTCTACTCCTTCGAGTTTCCAGATGGCTGGTTCAATTCCCGCCGCCTGAAACGCCCTCAGGCTTTCAACCATGAGTTTAGGGCGCACTGTCTGGTCGTAGGCTTCTCTTGAGCCTCCAAGCGCTTCAAGCTGCCTGGCGGTTGCTGGCACAATGAGCTCAAAAAGAAACGGCTTTTGTATTTTCTGCAAATAATCATTTAGTCTTTTCAGCCTTGCGAGTTGCCGCTGATTTGTCACCTGGTCGCTTTCAGGATTAAAACGGACTAGGACTTTCACGAAGGTGGGGTCAAATTTTTGGATATGTTCGCCGTATTTGTCTCCGTATTCAAAGTCAAATTCGTCCTGACCAGATTTCTCCACGGGCATGGCAAACACTAAGCCGTTTTTCTTGGCTTCCAAAAGAACTTCGGTGCCATACTCTTCATCTACAAGTAAGCCAGCGATTTCTTTTGGAACACCCTTGTCCAGAGCGGAGCGGAAACCGGCGAAAATGATTTTTTTGTAATCTTCGATCTGGCGTTTCTCTTCAGCTGTCGGTTGGCGTCCTTTAATTCCGAACAGTTTTTCAGTAAAAGATGAACGATGGTCGAAGGCAAGAATTAATAGCCCTTTTTTAGTCCAATCAATCATGTTATCCCCAAATTATCATATGTTAATCTGCAAATATATTTTGTGCTTCAAAATCTTCGAAGAGGTGGCGTATTGTGTGCTGTTGCGGTTGGGCATCCAACAAATTTTGGGTTGCCGAGTGTTTTGCAAAGTGTTTTTGAAGAAAGCGTGAAATAAGAAGAGCACATACCATCTGGTGAGTGTGTGTGCGGTGAATGAGGTTAGAGTGATTTCGGCGAAGGTTCCTGAAGAAGTCTACAAAGAAATGGTTCTGCGTGTGCCTGAAGGCGACCGAAGCGACTTCATCCGCGAAGCCATCATGGAGAAGCTGCAGAAAACCCCTAAAGCCAACAAGATTCTCGAGTTGGAAGAAAGAATGGGAAAAATCGAGCGGGAACTCGGAGAAATCCGCAAGTACCTCGCCGACCTGGAGCTGCTCACGTATGGACATGACAAAGTGAACCCGCACAGCTTCTGCATCGACGAAGTAGACCATAAAATCGTGGATTACCTCATGCACTACAAAGGTGCAACAACGCCTGAATTGGCGGAGTACATGAAAATCAACCGTTGGCTCGTCCTGAACAGGTTGCGGAAGATGCAGAAAACCAGCAAAAAACAGTACGGCAAAGCAGTTATAGACTATTACGCAGGGGAGAAATCAGGCAAGAAGAAGGCGTGGTGGATAAACGAGGAAATGACCCAGGAGTAGCAGCGATTAGCTTAAGTTATGAAGCTTTGTTACTGTGTCAGGTTGGGCCCGTAGCCCAGTACGGATTAAGGCATCGGCCTCCGGAGCCGAAGACCCTGGGTTCAAATCCCAGCGGGCCCGTTCCACTTCTTTCCAAATGTTACAACTTTTGTGTTAGAAATCTATGCCAAGATATACTGAGCTAAGCAAAAGCTAAGCCTTATTTATTTTAACTGCACTTACTGTTAGCGTATGAAAATTGGTATTCTTACAGGTGGAGGAGACGCGCCTGGAATCAACGCTGTAATCAGAGCCATAGTTAGAAAAGCAATTCAACAATACGGATATGAAACCTTAGGCATCAAAGATGGCTGGCTAGGATTGGTCCAGGGTGAATTCACCTCATTAGAAATTAAGAATCTGTCAGGTTTGCTCTCCAAGGGCGGAACAATACTTGGCACATCAAGAACCAATCCGTTCAAGAGCGCAGATGGACCAAACCGTATTCTGAAGAATGTTTCCGAACAAGGTATTGAAGCGGTCATTGCAATAGGTGGAGATGACACCCTTGGCGTAGCCGCCAAACTATATGAAATGGGGCTTCCCGTTGTCGGAGTCCCTAAAACAATCGACAACGACATAGTTGGCACTGACTACACCTTTGGTTTCCAAACGGCAGTTTCAATAGCGTGTGAAGCTCTTGACAGACTTCGTACAACGGCAGAATCGCATCATAGGGTCCTAATTCTTGAAGTCATGGGAAGAAACGCAGGTTGGATCGCCTTGGAGGCAGGGATTGCTGGAGGGGCAAACGCCATTCTGATTCCTGAGAAGCCCTTCGACATAGAAGAAGTCTGCGAATTCATCAGGAAGAG
>JBGOXQ010000274.1:0-3397 GCA_041479225.1 Bathyarchaeia archaeon | reverse complement strand
GTTGTTGTGCGTTTTTTGTCTATAGCCCCCTCATTTATAGAAACCATGTATCGGCTAGCAGGTGGGTTACGTTTCTGTTGTTTGGGTTTGTGGTTTAGAAGACTCAGGAACCTCTTCAATGACAGGTGAATCAGAATCCAAAGTTTGTGGAACCGCCGCATTTTCCCCAACCCCGTTTGGCAGCGAATAATAAGCGTAGATTAGCAGCCCAACCCCCATCACACCAAGCAAAACCAACGTGCCTGCGCTGCTGTCAAAAATCGTGGCCAGTGTGCTGTTTAGGCTGGCAGAGAGTTTGAGAGCTGCAGATAGCGCGGTTATTACTAAACCCAACGCTGCTTTCAAGGTTTCCCTCAAATCTCAACCCTCATGCAAGAGACTATTCTGTTGTGTTGATTAAAATGTTTTCTCAAAACCCGAAGCAAAAGCCACTTTACCGCCCACAACGGTCAATGCTACGGTGATTTCTTGAATTTTGCTGGGCACAACCTCATATGGATCGCTGGAGAGGACGGTGAAGTCCGCAAGTTTGCCCTCTTCAATGGAGCCTTTCAGGTTTTCTTCGCCTGAAGCGTATGCCGCGTTCACGGTGTACATGCGCAACGCCTCATCCACGCCAACCTGTTCTATGGGCAGAGCGTGCCCTGTGACTGCAGCCTGAATGCCCTGCAGCGGATTAAGCGGCTCCATGGGGCAGTCTGAGCCTCCGCAGACTCGAATACCTTCTTTGAAAAGCGTTTTCAGTGGGTAAAGCCAACGCACACGCCTCTTGCCCAAGCGTTCTGTGGCGGAGTACACCGTGAATTCGGAAGCCATCACGCAAGGCTGCACCGACACAACAGGCGCCTGCTGCTTGAGGCGCTGCACAATTTCGCCGCTGAGAACCGCAGCTTCATCTATACGTGGACGACCACAGCCCTTTCCCAAATGCTCAATTGCAGTTAACGCTGCGTCTATAGCTTTGTCGCCCATCGCGTGAATTATAACCTGGAGTCCTGCCCTGCGAATCGCAACTGCGTGCTTGCTGATTTCCTGCTGCGTGCAGGAAAGCGGTGCCACTGAGCCATCGTCGCTGTAAGGTTCCGTTAACGCCGCGGTTTTTGAGGAAAGGAAGCCATCAGCATAAATCTCCACGGCACCGACCCTTAAGAGTTCATCTTCCAGTTCAGCTCGAGCTTTAGCATCGGCAAATTTTTGCAGCTGGCTGGTCTGCAGAACCATGTAAACTCGAAGCGGTAGCTTCTTGGCTTTGCACAGACTTAGAAGCACTGGAAGGTCAGCGTCGGATGTGGCTAGCCAGTGGATGGTTGTGATGCCTGCTTCCAGAATTTTGGTAAACGCCAATTCGGCGGATTCAGCTAGCTCTGCTTCTGTGGGTTCAGGAATCACTTTCCATACTAAGTCTGTGGCTGTCTCTCGCAGTATGCCTGTGGGCTCGCCTGTTGCAAGGTCTTTGTCGATTGTGCCGCCTGATGGAGACGAAGTGTCTTTGGTTATGCCCGCGAGTTCAAGTGCTTTACTGTTCACCACGCAGACGGGTCCGCACTTGTAATAGAAAATAACAGGATTCTCAGGCGACACAGCATCTAAGTCAAAACGAGAGGGCAAGCGTTTCTCCGTGAAGAGTTTTTCGTCCCAGCCTCTGCCCACAATCCACCTGCCCTTAGCCATCCGCTGAACCCGATCTCTAAGAAGCTCTTGTAGTTCTTTGATGGAACCCATGCCTGAAAGGTCTAGCCACATGAGCATGCGCCCAAAGTCCCCAACATGAATATGAGTGTCAATGAAGCCAGGAAGAACAGTTTTCCCTTTCAGGTCGATAACACGTGTGTTTTTGCCGATGAATTTGGCGACCTCGGCGTTTGTGCCCACCTTCAAGATTCGGTCTGCTTTAACTGCCACGGCTTCGGCAAGGGGCTGCAGGGGATTCATGGTTAAGATTTTTCCCTGAACCAGAGCAAGGTCAGCAGACGTTTCACATGTCACCTCGACTGGTACTATTGGCGTTTGCGTTGCCTTAAAAGCATTCCACTCATTGCTGCAAGAGAAAACGGGCTGTTCTAAAGTGTAGAGCTAAATCCTCAGCGTCCCTAATCCCGCACTGTTGAATAAGAGAATGCAGGACCTGAAAGCGAACAAACGAGTTTTGATAGCATCTGTTGCCGCGGTCATTCTGGCTTTGATAGTCGGCTTGGTTTTTGTGCTGAATCCTTCTTGCAGCCATTCTGCGAATCCCTTGCCAAACCCAACAGCGTCTCCTACGCCGTTGCCAACCAACTACCCCGCAACAAATGTGAAACCAGCTGTCCCGGGGTATATGCGAACAAATTCTGATTCGGAAACCAAGATTTACATAGTTTCAGCATCTTCCATGTACGGATCCTATCCTGAAGATGTTATTCAGCAGATAACCAACGAAACATGTCCACAAAGGCGACCCTTGTTTTATCTTGAATCTGACACTGAGAAGCGATTACATTGACAATGAGACGATTCCAAGCACCGCAGGAGCTTTGGACTTTAAGAATCAAGGAGCAGCTTGGATAATACTCAATGCATCGCTGTTCGATCAGAACGGAGAAAAAATAAACGTCACTAACATAACACACGTTTCTGTCCCCTTCCACAACCGAGACCAATTCTCTCTGAGAAACGGCGGCACCGAAATCATTAACATAGTCCTCGCTACCCCAAACCGAGGCATTAACCACTTTAACATAACCATAAGTTACATGGGACCATTACCTGAACCTTAAGAAACTGTCCTTAACCATTTTTGCATAACACATATAGCTCGCTAAGGCGAAAGATTTCACAATGAACCTTATTGGGGAACAGACGTGAAAGCCCGTGTAACCCTCGTTAATCCACCCTACCCAAAGGGTGCTCCACAATCGCTTTTCCTCCCACTCGGACTAGGATACCTGGCCGCCGTTCTGGAAGAAAACCACTATGAAGTCAACGTGTTGGACTGCCAAATAACGAAGCCCACGCCGCAACAGCTCGAAGCCGAACTGGCTAAGGCGCAGCCTGATATCGTGGGCGTAACCACATCCACCCTGACGTACTGGCCCGCAGTGCAAGTTGTCAAGTCAGCAAAAAAAGTTCTCCCAAACGCCTTAACCATGCTCGGCGGACCACATGTGACAGCGTTGCCTGAGCAAACTCTGAAAGAAGCGCCCGAAGTGGACATAATTGTCCGCGGCGAAGGCGAAAGAACCATGGTGGAACTGGCTGAATTAACCAGCAAAGCAGACCTCAAAAACCTCAGCAACGTCGCAGGCATAATTTTCCGAAAAGACGGGCAAATCGTCAGCACGGGAAAACGCGAGTTCATCCAAGACCTTGATGAGTTGCCGCATCCTGCGTACAAGCATTTTCCACTGGAACGCTACAG
>JBGOXQ010000273.1:0-3420 GCA_041479225.1 Bathyarchaeia archaeon | reverse complement strand
GACAGTGTTCATGGATATGTAAAGGCCAGTCTCAGGCGAAGGCGTCACTCCGGGAAGAGTTGAATCAGAAGGACCTGCAGTAGGAGTTGCTGAAGAGGAAGGAGAGGAAGTTCCCGAAGGAGAAGGGGAAGACGAAGGAGGCGTTTCCACTACTCCCTTCGACAGAATTTGAAGTTTATACGATGCGATTTCTGTAGCCATTTGAGCCGTAGGATCAGTTGGAGTTACCGAGAATAAAGTGCTATTGGTAGGAGCCAAGTACCTCGGACTCAAATAATCACAGACTCCCACAGCAACAACCTTTCCTGAAGCATCATAGAATGCAGCGGCCACCCAAATGTATTGAGGGTACAAGTTTCCCCTGTTCACGACAACACCTTCAACTGTGTAGTTGCCTGACGAATCTACGTACGGATCGCTAGCTCCCAAATATAGACCAGAATAGGGTGCATCCTGAGTTGCGGTAGTGAAAAAAGTAAAATCTACATGATCAATGCCTAAAGAAACCCATTCGAGGGTGCCATTGTTGCTTGTTTCAGGTGTAAACATCATGTAGAATGGAGCTGTTTCGTTGGGAAGAAGCAAAGATGAGTAAATAACCGTGTACATACTGACAGCTTGCTGCTGCTGATCCGATGTGTAAACTATCCCCCTTAGAATTGCATTACTAAGGGTATCAGGCCCTATGTTCTGCACTTCGCCAACCACAACGAAGTAGCCACTAAATGGGCTAGTATACCAGCTGTAACTCAAAACTTTCATTTTGGTGTCGTATGCTTGACTATAAACTTTGGGAGAGATTGTTAAGATTAGAGATGCGAAACATATCGTTATTAATAGTAGAGTAACTATTTTTTTCACTTGTTTAACCCCAGTATATGTCCTTTGAAGCTGCCTCATAAAAGTGATGCTAGGTATTAAATACTTTTTCAAAATTAGTCCCAAATCTAATCTTCCCCCGAGAGCACTCATGGAAAAACACTATTGCATCATCTCGCTGGAGGAAATTAGCTGCAATACTTTCAAAGCCTCAAGGTAAACGTTCTTTGCTCCATTTATTTCTTCGCTTTAATTATCCCATCTATCTTTTACGATTTCACTTAAGGCAAAAACGGCGCTTACCAAACCACGGTGCCCACTCTTCAGGATATTTCATGGAAATGTTGGCTATTGATTCTGCCAAGCCAATTTCACTTGATTACGATTAAAATTCGTGGTGCCGAGGGTGGGACTTGAACCCACGAAGGCCTGCGCCAGAGGATCTTAAGTCCTCCTCCATATCTTAGGCAATCGAATATCTGGCCGCCTATTTAGACCTGGCTCGGATACCCCGGCACCAACTACCGCTAACTTGACAGCGAAGTGTTGTTTAAGTTTTTTGTATAGAAATAGTGTCAGGCGGACGGGTTTGAGAAAATTAGCTATCTTTAGTTGCGGTGTGTTGCTTCAGTGTTTTTTTGTAAATAAGTGCTCCTACTAACGTTGAAATAGCCATCAGTGTTAGCATAAGAGTTGAGGGGAATTCGGGGATAGCCCAGATGTTTGAGTCAATTAGTTCGTATATGTATTCGGCGTTGCCGTCCGCTGAGGCTGCGAAGGTGACGTGAAGTTCAACGGGCATGCCGGTTGTCTGGTCAAAGTACGCGTCAATGTAGGAATCGGTTTGCGTGTCGTTTGACGATACATGGTTTATTGTTCTTTGAACCCCCTGATACGTTCTAGTAATTGTCTCATTCACGATTGGGGACGATGACTCGAATGAAGGATACAAAGTGGCATTATAGCCTAAATTAGCGGTGATAATTGGGAAGCCCCCTTCGCCTGTTGCCAGGTCCGCATAACTTTCAGAAGTAGCTTCAGTGCCATTCACTAAATGCTGCAGGACACTATATGATACGGTCAAGTTAACCACCCCTGTTATGGTAAACCGCAGCCATTGAGTCTCGTTATCTTGGACCAACTGCATTGGAATAGGGGCGCTTGCGTTGTCAGACCTGAAATAAGCTGAAAAATCATATGTGAACGTGTCACCTTCAGCCACCCCTACCGAAGCTTGAGCACACGCATTTCCTATGATTGAGAAGCAGAAAAGAAACAGAACCACGCCGACAAAGATCACTTTTCGATTCATACGCATCAGCGGGTTAAATGCTCCATTAAGTATTATAGCTTGCGGGAAAAAGCAGCGGCAAACAAATGAGTTAAGCAAAAGATAAAAAGAAAACTTCATTTGAGCAATTGCTTCTTCTTCAAGAAGAAAACGCCAACAGCGATAACCACAACCGTTACTACTCCCGCTGAAAGATACCCATATTCCATTGGAAAAACTCCTGATTGCTGCCCTGAAGCTGACGACGAAGTCGTTGATGTTGGGGTCGGTGATGGCGAAGAAGTAAGAAGAGGTGAAGATGTTGGAATTGCAGAAGCAATCGGCGAAGGAGTTGGCGTAGGCGTTTGAGTGAGCAATGGTGTTGGAGTTAAAGTTACTACTGGAGTTGAAATCGGGGATGGCGAAGTTGAAGGCGATAGAGGCTGATATGTTGGTGCAGGCCCTTCGTAGCCGATGGGTAAGTACAAGCTGTTGGCGTTTGAGTTAGGATTAAAAATTTCGTATCCACCGCCTATTGCATATAACGCATCATTTACGACAGCTACGCCTAAACTGGCTCGGGCAACTGGCATTGCAGCGCCTGTACGCCAAGAATCGTTTTCTGGAAAATACACTTGAGTGCAGTTTTGAGCCTGAAATGGGTCCCCTGAAATAAGACCACCTATAACGTAGATTGCTTTTGGCGCCATAACACCAGTTGTTGCGCCTGCACCTGCAGCCTGTACTGCGATAGGAATTGGCTTGCCTGTACTCCACAGGTCTGTTTTTGGGTCGTATATTTGATTTAAAGCAATAACGCCGTCGCTTGTTCTTCCGCCAATCACGTATATTTTATTATTCACCACTGCAGATGCGTAATCAACTACGGCAGTTGGTATTGGCGCTTTAGTTGTCCAAGAATCGGTTGCTGGGTCATAAACTTGAGTTTGGGCACTTATTAAGTAGATTTTGCCGTCTACAACGTTTGCAGAAAAATCAGAAGTTGCAATGGGAACGGAGGATTTTACAGTCCAAGTATCAATCACTGGGTCGTAAACTTCAGTTGCATTGGTAAGTTCGGTGGTGGCTGTTTCGTTTCCTGCGATTTGTCCTCCGAATGCGTATATCTTGTTTTCGTAAACGGCTATTGCAAAATTAGTTCTTGGAGTGGGCATCGGCGACTTTGCAGTCCATGCGTTAGTTGCTGGGTCGTAGACTTCATTTGCATTAGTAATTTCTGCGTAGTATGCCTTGTTTTCATGGATTTGCATGTAACTGCCGCCGAGAGAGTGTATTTTCCCGTTTACGACTGCTACTCCAAAACTGAACCG
>JBGOXQ010000272.1:0-3440 GCA_041479225.1 Bathyarchaeia archaeon | reverse complement strand
CTGAGACCTGGAAGATTTGACAGGCTTATCTACGTGCCTGAGCCCGATGAAAAGAGTAGGATACAGATACTGAAGCTTTACACGGCTAATATGCCTATGAACAAGGATATCGATTTGAACGTGGTCGCGGCGGGGACAAAGTACTATTCCGGTGCAGACCTTGAGAACATTTGCCGCGAGGCAGCTATGCATGCTTTGCGGCGCGACATTAACGCTGCTGAGGTTACGATGAAAGATTTCAACGATGCGCTCAAAGAGGTTGGTCCTTCAGTTACGCCTGACATGGAGAAGTGGTATAAGAGTTTCATGCAGCAGGTCCGACAAGTACAAAAACCATCAACACCCATAGCTTAAGGAGAAAAATAATATGCCCCTACCAACAAAAACTTGGAAAACTCGTCCCACCTACTTTGTCTTACTGGAGATTCTGAACAAGAAAGGCGACATGAGCGAAAACGACTTGTTTTCTGCGGTGCAAGGCGAGTTTGATGACTTAGGCTACAAAGACTTTAACGAATTGCTGATGAAGCTGGAAGTTGCGGGAAAAATCCGCACCACATCTTTGTCGCGCGGGAAAAAACGCGTCGAACTCGTTCAGTAATTGACGTTGAAAAGCTGTGGGTTCATGAAGACCGAATCCGACGCCGTGGTTGTCGGCGCTGGACCTGCGGGTTCTTTTTCCGCTTGGGAACTTGCCAAACGCGGGTTGAGGGTTACGGTTTTTGAGGAGCACTCTGAAGTGGGTGTTCCGTCGCATTGTGCAGGGCATTTGAGCATTCGCAGTTTGCGTGGTTTGGGTTTGTATCCGCTTCCCGCGGGTATTGTTGAGAATGTGTTTTCTGGTGTTAATTTCTACTCGCCCAACGGCTCCAAGTTTTCCGTGAAACTTGCCAATCCTGTGACCTGCGCCGTTAACCGCGAATTGTTCGATAAACACTTAGCGTCTAAGGCAGCAGAGGCTGGCGCGGTTTTCTGTTTGGGTTCGCGGGTTCAGTCTCTTCTTCTTGAAGGAGGTTTTGTGAAGGGCTTAACTATAAAATCTGGCGGAATGCCTGAGGAGCTGGTTTCCGCGAGGGTAGTCGTTGATGCGGAAGGAATCTCTTCAAGAATTCTTCGGCAAGCAGGCTTAACAGGGCTCAACCGTAACGGGCTGGTTTATGCTGTAGAGGCAGAAGTGGAAAACATCAAAGATGCCGAAGAGCATGCGGTTGAGGTTTACTTAGGCAGTCAGTATGCTCCTGGCTTCTACGGATGGCTCATTCCGCGGCTGGATGGAACGGCGAAGGTTGGGCTTGCCGTAAACAGGGGGAACCCGAAAGAGTTTCTTGAGCGACTCATGCGTAAGCATCCTGTGGCTTCCAAAAAGCTTGCAGCGGCGAAGGTAAAGCAGATGTCTTTCCATACCATAACTCTGGGTGGACCAAGCTCTAAGACTTATGCGAACGGGTTTTTGGCGGTTGGTGACTGTGCATCTCAGGTAAAGCCCACCACGGGAGGCGGTGTTGTCTTCAGTTTGACTTGTGCAAAGATTGCGGCGGAAGTTGCTGCTGAAGCGTTGCTGAAGAATGACTTTTCTGCGGTGTTTCTTCGGCAGTATCAGCAGCGGTGTGTGGATGCGCTGGGTTTTGATACTCGCGTTATGTTGAAAGCTAGAGAGTTTCTTGATGCGCTTTCTGATGCGAAGTTCGATAGGATAGTGCAATTTGCTGGGAAGGTGGGGTTGGATAGGGCTTTGCGAGATGTAGAGGAGATTGATTTTCAAGGACGCACCCTGCTTAGCATAATTCGAAAACCAGCCACATACGCTACCTTAGCTTACTTGCTCGCATTGTATTTTTCCCGAGTTTCGCCTCTAACTTCGTTACGCCTTGCTAAATCTTCATAAACAAACCTTTTCAACATACTATTGGAATGAAAAATCGCCAATACAGACCTACCCCCCGTAGAGATTTCCGCACTCAACCTACCCCCGCCCCCCTGTTCTGCATACAAGTTCTAATAGGATACAAATATGATGGCATAGTACGGCAGGTTGGTTCTGCTGCTTTGGTGTAATCGCCCTTAGTTCTCAGCCTTTTTTGAAAGTTCCCGTCTTGTCTGGTGGAATTCTTCAAGAGTTATTTCCACAGATGAAGTCTCGCAAAATACTTCTTCAAGAGTCGGAATAGGTTCAGTCATTAGTCTTCCATCCTTTGCGTTTTACAAAGTACGCTAGTAAGCCTATAACAACAACGCTTGCTACTAAGCTATATATGATTATTTTTGGTGTGAAGTCTTCACCTTGATAAGTATGTGATGTTGGACTAGGCTCTAGTGTTGGTTGCTGTGTTGGAGAATTAGACAGAATTGGGCTTAAACTTGCTGAAGTGCTTATGACGGGTAAGACATTAAATTCAACGGTGAGTGTTGTGGCTGAATAGCCGTTGGCATCAGTAACCTGAACATACACATGGTGGCTGCCAACTGCTTGGGAGTCTGTTGAAAAGTATTGTGAGTTGCTGGTTTCTGTTAATTGATTATCTATGTACCATGCGAAAGTGTAAGGTGGTATTCCACCATCAACTGAAACTGTGAAATTTATTGTGTTTCCATAATTTAGTGCACTTGCTGATTCAGACAAACTAACAGTTACTGCGGGATTAGATGTAGGTGTTGGTGTTGGAGACGCAGAAGCTGAGTCACCATGCATAGTGATTGTTTGAGTGCTACTCCAGTCACTTGTTTCTGAAGCTTCATAAGTAATCTCTGTATGCCAATCTTGTACAGAGGGCATGAGGGCTGGACCGCCTGTTTTATTCGTTATAGTATAGTAACCAGTTTCTGTTTGAACTTGAAAATCAAGCGAAGTAGCGTTTGCTAGAAGGAATAATGTGTTAAGTCGTGCTGTGATGAGTGTGTTTGTAGAGTTAGATTGCAGCTGGAAGTTACTACAGCGCATCCATGTTTCTGAGTAATGGTCTTTGACTTTATAATAGTAAACCAATGAATTAACGGCGCTACTTTGGGTAAATGGGTGATTCTCTATTACAAGCTGTATGTTGCTGTCATTCTGTAAGTTTAGGGTGAATTCTGGAACAGACGGTTTAGACGCAGCCTCTGCAAGATTCATCCCCGCAACTAATGGAACTATAAGCATTATGATTGCCACTGCTAGGAGTGCTTTCTTCATTTCCTTCATTATTATATTATCTTAAGTTGCATTTAGCTCTCACTGAAGAACAAACTGTTCTCCCATAAGAACAGCCATAACCCTGAAAAAGGGGACGCAACATGTTTTATGGTTAGCCATTACTTCAAGGAAGATTTACTTATCATACCAGTAGATGTTGAATTTGGCACCGCAATCGGAGTTTTTGCACTGCAATGCCTGTTCCACAAAATTAACTTTATCATCAGCATCTCCTGGCTTTTCAAGGGACCAAAAAGGGTGACCGCTGTCT
>JBGOXQ010000271.1:0-3463 GCA_041479225.1 Bathyarchaeia archaeon | reverse complement strand
CCGCACTTGCAGGTTCCTGCGGATATGCCGCCGCGGGCAGCACTTCCGTACCTGTTCGCGCCGTTGCTGGCGATTCTGGAGAAAACAGGCATGGCTTCAGGAGTGTCCGAAGAGCTTGCAGAAGCCACGAAACTTCTGGAAAAAACCAGCAAGGAAAACGCGCCTGAAAAGAAAACGGCCGTGAACTTTTCGAAGACTTTGGCGCTGAACCTGAACGGCGTTACTCCTGTGGTTTATGGCTTCGGCATATATCGCGGCGTCGCCATGCGTTTTAAGCAGCAATTTAACGAGAACAGCAAGGTGCCCGCGAAGTGGGAAGTCTTCTCGGAGCTGAACCACAACGAAATTGTCGGCTGGGAAAACGCCGCTAAACTGGGGAAAAACTACGCTTCAGTATTCATCAGAGACAAAGCAGAGCCCGTCGAGATTCGGAACCGAATCGAAATAACCAAGGCTTTAATGCAGCCTTCGGTGTCGAAGACTTTCGAAGTGTGGACACAAGGCAAGAGCCAACTGGCGAAGATGCTGTCAACCGTCTGCATCGCCGATTTCACAAGCGTGTATTTGGCTTTGCTACGCAAAATTGACCCGACGCCAGTTAAGACAATTAGCCTGCTGAAAGAGAGAATTGAACAGAGTGGATTCCGAGCGAAGATAATTCGTCAGCTTGACGGGCTGGCAAAAGCATGATGGATAAAATTAAGAAAGAGAAAAAGTTGGTTTGAATCTCAAGCGTTTTCAGCTATAAATTTCTTGAATGCTGTTTCCGCGGCTTCCAACGGCAGCATCTGCGGAGGATGCTTGAACCCGTAAGCGCACACTGGTTCCACTGCGCCCTTCAGTCTCTTCTGCAGCGCCATTTTTGTGGCTCGCAAAACGTCAAAGAGCACGCTGCCTGCGTTCGGCGCATCCACAGTGCAGAATTTCAAATCAATCTTCATAGGCGCATTGCAGAAGTAAGTGCCGCTTATCCAAAAGTAGCTATCGCGCTTGTTCTCCAAGAAATCCACATAGTCTGTGCTGCCCGCAACCACTTCAGTCTTGTACGAAAGCGCTGAGGCTACGGATTCGGTTTTTATGGCACGTTTAGCATCGCGCGTCCTATCCATCGTGTCCATAGATTCTGTGCCTCCGCCAACGTCAAGCTGGTAGGTCTCAGTGATTTTCACACCGTTCATACTAAGCAACTGCAGCAGAGTCTTGTGCAAAGCGGTTGACCCAACTTGGTCTACGAGGTCATCTCCGATGAGGGGCAAGCCCGCGGCTGCAAAGCGCTTCGCCCATGCAGGGTTGCTGGCTATGAAGTTCGGCGTCGCATTCACGAAGGCACCTCCAGCAGCCAGCGTCTGTTCAGCGTAGAACTCTGAAGCCTTCGCCGCGCCGCTCGGCAGCAGGTTAAGCACTATTTCAGCGCCAGCTTGCTTCAACATCTTTGCAACGTCAGCATCAAGTGCCTTGCTGATTTGCACGACTTTCCGAGTGGAGTCCCCAACGCCATCCATCAGCGGACCTTTCTGCACAATAACCTTGGTTAATGGCACTTCCGTTACCTTGGGTGCGTTGTTGGGCTTAGCAAAAATCGCTTCAGCCAAGTCTTTGCCGACTTTGCGTTCGTCCACATCAAACGCCGCAACAACCTCTATGTCTTTCGGAGCCAAGCCGCCTAAACTGGGATGACGCAATCCAGTGAAATCTTTCTGCTCAGGCTTCCCGTAATATTGCAACCCTTGGACTAGGGCTGAAGCGCAGTTTCCCACGCCGATTAACGCAACTTTGGTCTTTGGCACTGTAAGAGCCACCTTGTATGCGCATTTCTATTCACGATTACCTTATAAAAGCATACGCTGCCAAAGAAGCCTTGATGGTCTTGCACAGCTTTTAGGCCATTCTTGATTACCCGAACAGGTAAGGGACATGGTTTTTATGACGCCTCGTAATTGATATAATGTAGAGTGTTTTTGGAGCAAAGTAAAATGAACAAGAAAATCCTTTTGACCTTTCAAACTTTGGTTTGTGTTTTCCTGATTTCGCTAATTGCAGTAAGCGCGTTTGTGGCAGCACAGACAACAGATAGCGTCACTCAAACTCAGTTGATGTCCTCTTGGCCTATGTTCCACGTGGGTGTAACTCCAGCAAATGGTCCAAGCAGTAACCGGACGCTTTGGAACTTCACGGCAAGCAACGGTTTCTGGTCCAGCCCCGCCATTGCTGAAGGCAAGGTCTATGTAGGGTCCTATGACCATGAAGTGTATGCTTTAGATGCCGCGACTGGGCAGCTTGCTTGGAACTTTACCACGGGCAACATGGTGGAGTCTTCCCCCGCAGTTGCAAACGGTATAGTATACATAGGTTCTAACGACAACAACCTTTATGCCTTAAACGCCACCAACGGAATACTAATTTGGAACTATACCACGGGCGGACTAGTGCAATCCAGCCCCGCAGTGGCGAACGGCGTCGTATACTTTGGTTCAAACGACAACAAGCTTTACGCTCTACGCGCCGCTGATGGCTCGTTTGTCTGGAGCTTTACAACGGGCAATGATGTGATTTCCTCACCAGCCATTGTAAAAGGCAAGGTGTACTTTGGTTCATATGACCACAACGTCTACGCTTTAGACGCAACGACGTCTGCGCAACTTTGGAATTTCACAACTGGAAGCTCAGTTGAATCTTCACCAGCCATCGCAAACGGCATCTTATACATAGGTTCCTACGACAACAAAACCTATGCCCTAGATGCAGCCACGGGCTCGTTCAAATGGAGCGTCACAACAGGTTACGACCTCTGCGTTGAAGCATCACCCGTCGTTTATAACGGGATAGTTTACACTGGCGGGTCATTCGACGGCAACGTCTATGCTTATGCCGCCACAAATGGCAGCACAGTCTGGAAATACAACACAGGCGGCGGAGTCCTATGCGCTCCCGCTATTGCAAACGGTGTACTCTACGTGAACTCAAACGACAACAAAACCTACGCCTTCAATGCGGCAGACGGAGCGCTCCTTTGGACCTTCCAGCCAAATGGCAACCTTCGCACGGTCCCAGAAATCCTCAACAGCATGTACTCATCTCCCGCAGTAGCCAACGGAATACTTTACATAAGCTCCTTCGATCGCAACGTCTACGCCATCGGCACAGCCGCCTCGACCCCAACGCCATCACCGTCAGCCACTGCATCACCAACGCCAACGGCATCCGCCACAGAAACGCCAAGTCCTACCAATCCAACAGACAACTCAATCTACATCATAATAGCCGCTGTCATCGTAATCATCATAATAATTGCCGTAGTGGCAATAGCGCTTAGCAAACGACGCAAATAGAAAAAAACTTCCTTTTTTTTCTTTACTTCTTTGCAAAAAAGGGTTAACTCATTTCTGTGCCGAAGGTTAAAGGCACCTGCAGAATCGGAAAAGTCAGACATCTGATTTTGGAAAATTCCAGTTTTTAGGTAAAT
>JBGOXQ010000270.1:0-3463 GCA_041479225.1 Bathyarchaeia archaeon | reverse complement strand
GTGGTAGTAGAAACTGGAGTGAAGTACGCCGTATAGGTAAAGGTGTATCCGTATCCGCATGTGACGCTTGCGGGGTTTTGGGTGAAGACAAGGCTGTCTATTCCTGTGACGTCTACTCTTGGAATTTGAGCAATAATCGTTCCGTTTTCGTCAGCAATGTACGAGTAAGATGGGGGTGTGTGGCTTTGAGCGAAGTCGCCGGTTGCTATCCAATAACTGAACTTATAGCCCGCGGCGGGTGTGGCTGAGAATGTAATCACTGTACCATTAGCGTATGTATATTGACCAGGCGTTGGAGTGACCGTCCCTCCAGTTGTTGGCATGATAATTACTGTTGCATTTCCCGTGGTTTGTCCTGCTGGTGTTGGTGTCGGGTTAACGCTAGAGGTAGGTACAAAGACTGCTTGGTAGGAATATGTGTAGCCGTATCCGCAGGTTATGTTAACTGGGTTCGTGCTGAAAACAAGACTGTCAATGCCTGTAACAAGTGGGGGCCTAGTGATTCCTCCAATTATTTCTCCTGTTTCTGGGTCTGTGATGAAAATTGGCGATTGTGCTTCGTGACCAGGCGTTACTTCGCCTGCAGCAATCCAATATTGGAAAACATATCCTGTGGCAGGTGTTGCTGTCAAAGTGATAACTGTCCCGTTAGCGTACGTGTAAGTTCCGGCAACTGGGCTAGTGGTTCCTCCGCTTGTAGGTAAAACGATTACAGTAGCTTCATCCTGGGCACTAACAATGTTGAGGCTTTGGCCAAATACTGCTATTAGCAGAGCCGTTGTCAACAAAATCAAAGATATTGCAGTTCCATGTTTAAGGTTTCGACTCAATTTTTATCTCCTCGTTTCGAGAAAATACTGTGCTTTAGTCTTCGTAAGAGTTAGCTTATAAATTTTTGCTGTTGTACCGATACAGCAACGAACATTATTGTTCTAAGAATGGAGCACCGAACTAAAACTGCTGCTGATTTCCTTTATTCAAAGGATAACACGAATATTTAGCATGGGTACTCACCGCAAGTCTTCTGAAGGGCGAATCTTTGTGAGTTAACAAGCATCTGGTAAACAGTCTGCGTCGTTAGCGTTGAATTGAAGTATGGGTATGTTTCTCCGTATTCGTACAAGAGAAGGTACTTTACGTTGTGCTCGCTGCTTAGGCGAATTAGATCATTCACATTGAAATCAGGTGTGTATGTATCAACAGGCTGGTCAGGGTATTGTCCCACGTAGGTTTGTTCAAAGGATGAATTAGCGTGCAGGTAAAACATCACGATGTCTCGGCTGAAAACATTCAAGGGACACAAAACCATCAGTGACTGGTTTGCGTTGATTCTTTCAGTGATGTAGTTTACTGCTTCTCCTACAGGTACCTTGAAAGCGTTATCATTGCTTATCCAGTCATTAGCATTTACACCACTGTATGCCACAGAGACCACTACAATCCCAACTAAAAAGGCCGCTGAGACTTTGCTGATGCGTTTCTTGCTCAGGCTTACTGTATTGGATTTCCAGGTTTTTTGTGCTTTGTAATATGCAAATGAGATCAGGCTTGCAGCGGACAAGGCTAAGGCTGGAAAAATCGGCATCACGTATCGCCACTGTTTATTTCCTATAAGCGTGAAGAAGATGTAAACTCCGAAGAACCACAGAAGCAGGAATTTGTCTACGGGTTTTCTTCTCCAAAGCATCAATCCCAATCCAAGCAAGCTAAAAACGTAAACAATAAGTGAAATTGGGTGAACTGCGCCGTAGGGCCAAGCCATCTCTATCAAATAGAAAAATGGAAGAGCGACGGGTCCAAAACGCATGCCGTACACCACCTTGTCAGGGTTGCCTACTTGAAGCGCGTACAGCCACTGGCTAAGCATTCCTGAAGAGTAAACTTGGTAGGAGATAACAATCCACGGCAGGGTTATCAGTGCAGCAATTAAAATCAGAAGAGTATATTTGGCAAATTTGGTTTTGAGATAGCCTCGGCAAAGAAAAAGAATGCTTGCTATCATGATGGGGACTGCGATTATCACTTGGTATTTTGTTAAGAAACCTAACCCCAAAGTTACTCCGCTAAGGACTAAGAGCTTGTCGTCGTGCTTGCGTAGCCAGCCATAAAATAGCATCAGTGAGGCTGAAAAGAAAAAGACAAGCATAGTTTCCAGAAGTGCCAATCGGGATGCCCAAATGAACCCTGGCATGGTGGCGAGGACAATGCTCGAAAGCAACGCTGTTTTAGGTCCATGTATTCTGTAAGTGAACTCAAACATCAAACCCACGGCTAAAACAGCGAACGTCACTGAGAGAAATCTGCCGGCAAAAACATTTACACCTGCAATTCCGAAGTATCCAGCTACCATCAGGTCATTCAACGGGGGATAAAACAACGCGGACTTCATGTAGGGTTGGAGATGTCCATTAAGCAGCAGAAGTCCACCATTCAAGTGGTTTGCTTCATCCCACTGCATGGTTTGTTGTCCTAAGTTCACCAACAGAACAAGCACGTAGACAATTATGAAAACTAAGAAGACGAGTCGCCACTTGTTAAATACACTTCTTAGTCGCGGCGAAAGAGAAAGCCGTTGCATTTGCCTCTTCTCACCCCCATCCTGCTTAGTTATCGAGTACCGTGAATTCTCCGATGAATAAGAACAATTCTGAAGCCGAAGCTTTTTGCTGTGAAGCTTAGCTTTTTGATGAATATTATGCGTTTTTCTATTATAACTGCTACGTTGTTTAGACCGGAAGAAAGACATGCTTAGTCAATAAGCTGATACTTACTGAGAACTCATTTTCACTACCACAACACATGCGGTTTCTGTCTTTCTAATGGCAAACAACGTCTGAATTTGGCGGACTGTTTTTATACGAGGTAAAACATGAATGTTGAAAAGGAAGCAGTGCTTAATTGACGATCACAGTGGATGATGCTGGCAGCGGAGACCTGCTTTTCGGCGTGGTCATTGGCGCTTACCGTGACGAAACTCAAGAATTCAAATACGACCTTATAGACGTGAAGTACTTCCAACCCAGCCTCTTCCGCAAAAAAGAATATCTCACCCAAACCTCCAAAATAGTTTTCCAACTCATAGACAAATTGCAGATCAAGCCTGAAGAAAACATTTACCTTTGTCAAGGCTACATGTTCGACGAAGCAGTGGAAGAACTACGCAAAATCTACGGCGACGACCGCATCCACAGAATCAAAGTTGTAGGCGAACCGCAACGACTCACAGAAATCGCCTACCTCGACGAAATCCGAAACCTAGGCTATGAACCCCTAGACGAACGCGAAGAAAAACGCGCCAAAAACTTTTTCCACATGATGCGCTGGCTGAAAGAGCATCCACACATGATGTCATACGCTAAAACAGGGTGGCCGCGCTTAGCCAGATTCCGCATGTTTCAACCTCTTCACCCAAACAGCCGAACCCCCAAATACAACGTAGCAATCTGTGCTGACTGCGGAAAAG
>JBGOXQ010000269.1:0-3468 GCA_041479225.1 Bathyarchaeia archaeon | reverse complement strand
CAACCTCTCCACCCAAACAGCCGAACCCCCAAATACAACGTAGCAACCTGTGCCGACTGCGGAAAAGAATGCGAAGTCCCATTCAAACCAATCAAGAACCGACCAGTTTACTGCCAAGAATGCTGGGCAATCAGGAAAACCACTCGATAAATCCCTAAATGTAGAAGCCTCAAGTTCTGATTTAAGAGAGTAACTTCCATGAGGAAACTGCAAAATGAGTCTTATAACTTTTTACTTGACAACAAATAGAGTATACAAAATGGGGAAAGAAATTGCCTAGTCTTCTCTCCACTTGAACAGTTTCGCTGCGGCTACGAATACGATTATGGCCAATAGGGCAACGACGGCTATGTCTATCAAGGCTCCTGTGTAGTTTCCAGTGGTGGGTGCGTAAACCATGACGTTGTTGAGTCCTTCCACTACATAGAATAGGGGCAGCACATGGGCGAAGGTTCGCAGGTATTCTGGCATGACGCTGAGGGGGAAGAATGTGCCTGAGAGGAACATCATGGGGAAGGTGACTACGTTTCCAATTACGCTTGCTGTTTCCACGCTTTTGCTTAATGTCCCAACTAGCATGCCTAGCGAGCAGAACATCATTGGACCTAAGAACAGGAAAGGTAAGAGCCACAGGGTCAGCGTTATGTGTGCGCCGAAAGCGAAAACTCCTACGGCAACTAGAACCAAGAAGGATAATACTGATAGGATGAAATACCAGAGTACTTTGGAGATGAGCCACTCCATCTTGGTAATGGGCGTTAAAGATAGTTGTTTGAACAGTTTTGCTTTTTTGTATTCTGCTGATATGTTGACCATGGCGAACATGGGGCTGATTAGGATGGAGAAGCCTATGAGTCCTGGAATTAGGAAGTCGATGTATTGGGTTTGCTGGGTGTTAACTGTAGCTGAAGACATGCCGATGACTGATTTTCCATTGAAAAGTTGGAGATTGAATCCGTTTGCTACGCCCATGACTGTTCCGCTTACGATGCCGCTGGTGCTTGAAGTTGGATTGCCGTAAACCGTTAAGTTAACAGATGTGCCCGAAATATATTCGGCGCTGAAGTTTGCGGGTATGATGATTCCGTCTGAGGATGAGTGGTCTGCCAAGTATAGTGTGAAGTTGTCTGAAGGGCTTACGAGCTCTACTTTTAAGGTGCCTGTGTGGTTAAGTGCATCCACAAATTTCGAAGCCACATCCATCTGGGGCACGGCGAATGGTCCTGTGTCTTGGTTTTGAACGTAGACTGTAATTGAAGCGGTGGAGCTGTTTGAGAAAATGGCTCCGAACAAAACGATGAGAATTACTGGGAATATTATGCCGAAGAATAGCCCGACTTTGTTTCTCATGTATCCTCTGCCGAATACTTTAAGGTCTGCTAAGATTCTTTTTCCACTGACCATTTCTATTTCCTCCTTTCCTTGCTGGTTGATTTTTTGTCAATACTTTTACCTGCAATTTCGCCGTGTTCGTCGATTTCGCCGCTTACTAAGTGCACGAATACGTCATCTAAGCTGTCGCGTCGGGTTTGAATTTCACCCCAGTCTAATCCTGATTGTTCTACGGCTGCGAGAGCTGCGAGGGCGTCGATTTTTTTCTGGAGCCTAATGCTGATTAAGCCCTTATCGTTGTATTCGACGTCTAGTTCTGTGTTTGCTTTGATGTAGTCGGCTAGTTTTTCGCTTCCGTGGATTTCGAGTCTTTCGCCTGAGCCGTGTTGTTCTATGATTTCGTCTGCGGTTCCCATGGCTACTATGTGTCCGTGGTCCATGATGGCTACGCGGTCGGAGAGTAGCTGCGCCTCTTCCAGGTAGTGGGTTGTTAGGATGACTGTTTTGCCGCTTTTTTTGAGGGCTCGGATGACTTCCCAGATGGCTCTGCGTGCGTTGGGGTCGAGTCCTGTGGTGGGTTCGTCGAGAAACAGCAGTTCTGGGCTGTTTACGAGTGAGAGGGCGAGTCCCATTTTCTGCTTCTGTCCGCCTGAAAGGTTTTTGAAGAGGTTTTTTGCTGAGTCTTCCAGCAGGACTTCTTTGAGGATCGCGTCTGCGTCTACGGTGACGCCGAAGAGGTCGGCGTAGTATTTTATGGCTTCTTTTGGTTTGACTTCTTCAAAAAACGTGAACTGTTGAGGGATGACGCCGATTTTTTTGTGGACTTCGTAGCCGTTTTGCCAGGGGTCTAGGCCAAGGACTTTGGCTGTGCCGTCGTCTTTTTTGCGTAGACCTTCGAGGATTTCTATGATGGTGGTTTTGCCTGCGCCGTTGGGGCCTAGGAGGGCGAAGACTTCGCCTTGGTTGACGGTGAATGTGACGCCGTCTACGGCTTTGATGTCTCCGTAGTGTTTTTTGAGTTGGGATACTTCGACTGAAATCATTTGTAGTGCAACCTTTTCCTTTTGTGAGTGGATGAGGTGGGAGATATAATTTTCGGATGGTGGGTATGGTGTTCTATGTGTTTGTGTGGGTTTGGTTGTGGTTGTTGTGTCTACGATGGATTATAATTGGCGTGTGGGGTGGGGCTGTTTTTTACGTTCTGATTACCGCAAAATTGAAAAACCCTCTTGAGCATACAGAAGCCAACATTGTTACGGAAGGAGACATGCCTAGATGAAACTTAACAAAAACGATGAAAAAGTCGTAGCCACCTTGAAAGCAAATAAAGAGTTGACGCTGGCGGAGCTATCTGAGAAAGCAGAATTGCCCACCAAGAAGGTTTTCCGTGTTCTAAAGAAGCTGTTTGAGAATGAGATGATTGATTCTATGGGGCGCAAGTACAGGCTTTTGACGGATAAGGTGCCTGCTGCGAAAGCTAAGGATGGGGAAGCCACGGCGGATGTGGAAGACACGGCGGAAGCTGAGGAAGAGTAGCCTCTTTTTTCACTTTATTCTGTTTCTATAAAACATCATTGCGCTGTTTTTGAGAAGAGAAAAAGGAGCCTCGGGCGGGCCTCGCTCCCGCGGCCTGCTGCTTACAAGGCAGCCGCTCTACTGGGCTGAGCTATCGAGGCTCACTGCAGTTTGCCCAGATACCAACACACATAAAACACAACCCAAATAAAAGTTACTACTAAGTTTGGTGCAGGAGTTTGTGGGGTTTTAGGTTATATCCATGTTCTTTTTGCTTCTTCTATTAAGTCGAAGTGGGGGTCGTCTGAGAGTAATCTTGCTTGGTTTGCTGTTGCGGTGGCTGCGATTATGCAGTCGCCCATGGGTACGTTGCGGTATTTGCTTCTAAGCATGCCTGCTTCTTTAGCTATGGTTGGGGTTAGGTTTTGGATGTGGAGTCCGCTTTGGATGATTGTTGTGTAGCAGATTTCGGCTTGTTCTTTTCCGACTTTTTGGCAGATTCTCTGGATGGTTTCGCTTATGACGATTGTTGGAATGATGCCTTCTTTGCGTTGTTGGAGTTGTTTTAGTTTTTTTGCTGTTTTTTGCTGCAGGTCTGGGTTTTCTGATAGGAAGAATTCT
>JBGOXQ010000268.1:0-3473 GCA_041479225.1 Bathyarchaeia archaeon | reverse complement strand
GTGGCGCGGGATGTGGGATTTGAACCCACGCGGCCTTTCGACCACAGACTTAGCAGGCCTGCCCCCTACCAGGCTAGGGCAATCCCGCACGCCTCAGAGACAACACCGCTACTCAATACGTCAGGGTATAATAATTCTTATGGTTTTCTCCGCCCCAGAAACCACCCGCAGAATCCACCGCTCAGTACTTACTGCCAAGTCTTGGGCGTTTTTAGGCGCGTACATGTCAACAATCCTTTTTACCTCCAAACCCGAAATGTGAAAGACACAGGAGACACGTTACAGGTGACGGCGCCTACGCTCAGCAATACAGTGAAACGTACATGCGATATGCTTAGGCAAGGCGCCACCAAGCAAGTTACGGATTACGAGCAACGGTTCAGCGCGCTGAAGAACCTCTACGACGAATTGCTCGCTAACCTCATCCGCACAGACTTCAGCCAGCAACAAGCATGTGAAACCGCCAAAGAATTCTTCGGCATTGAAACGGTGCGTTTCGCGGCTGTGGACGGCACCATGTACTCGCGTCCCCTGTTTGACATGGTTATCTTTTTCGGCGGAGCCTACGCCTCAACGGGCACGCTGAGCTTTACGGAGAACGCGGCGCCGAAGGTGAAGTATGATGCGAAGACGATCCAGCAGAACATGGGCATAAGCAGCGTTGTTCCCATCTACGTCAACGAAATCCCCGACGTAGATCACACTTACGCGGCGCAAGAGCAGCCAGGCGAAGTTAGCCCTGCAAAACCTGCGACGGATGAGGAGATAGCCAACAACTCGCTCATTGCTAATGTGATTATGACATTTAGCGAATATTATCTTGCGTTTAAACTGGCAACTGACCCCGCGCAGGACCCACGCGTCATTCTCATGGATCGCAGCCTAAGCACGGAACGCGCCAGCCTTCTCTACGAGACAAGGAAAACGAGTTTCTGGCACATTAAAAGTGCGTTGCTTGGCTACCGAACAAACGTCGACGATGTGGCTGTTGACGGAAACGATTTAGTCCTTGCAAGACAGCACGTATTTGATGCTGCTTTGGGTTTGCCACCGCCTAGAGCAGACCACCTGCGACCAGCATTAATCGCGCTTGTTGAACGGGAAAAAGCGTTAACCCTGAAGCAGATGCTTTCCGCCTTTGGCATCACAGATAAGAAGAGGACGCAGCGAGTGCAAGGTGCATTGAAGGCTCTTGCGGAAAGGCAAGTTCTCACAGAAAAAGACGAAGCGTATTCCCTGAACATGCGTTATGCTGCAAGCTGGGAGCGCATAAAAAAACTCACCCTCGAACTGGGCGATAAACTTTTTTTTGCCAAAGCACTCGGCACCGAAACCTCCAGCAGCATGAAAATCACTAAAGACGGCAAGGAATATTGGCTAACGACTTTGGACATTGCGTTTCTTACGTTGTTTACGATGCAGATGCTCATGGAAGAGTGTTGGCGGCGGCGCATCCTGCTGGTCGGCATAACGAAGGATACATCGGCGCGCGATTTCAAACGCCAACTCGTCCCAATCATGTTCACCGAAGGATGGCTAAAAACAAGCATGAAGTTGGAAGCGCTGCAGGAGCTGCCGAACACGGACCGCATGATTCTCCAGTCCGCCAGCATGTTCAACATCGACAAGGTGCATCCGCCCTGGAGCCTCATCGAGTACGACAGCGCCTTCCGCACCATGCAGCCCGACCGCCAAGGACGCAAAGGCTACGTTTCAGGCGTCATCAGAAACAAAATCACATTGGAGAAGGCATTTTTGAAGACGTATGTGCAGCTAAGCCAAGCAAAGTCTGACCCGATGCTGCGCAGCAACGTACTGCTGATTGACCGCTTGGCTTATCCAGAGTTCGACTATAAACCAAAAAGCACCGCAGTGTTCCTCAATGAGCTGAGTGACGGCACCGAAGAACCCGTGGAAACCCTGCTGTACAAAGACAGGTTTGTGCCTAACCGCCTGCAGAACCTGACTATGACCATGCTGATTGCCATGGCACCCGCAAACATCCCCGAAGCCTTCGGGCATAATAAACCATTGTTCATTGCGGACAAAATTGCCAAGTGGAATTACAGCCAGTTCAAATGCGTCGTGGACTCCACGGCAGGTTGGATTTTGAATAATCATAAATTGCGCAAGTTCATATTCTACATGAGTACTTTCCGAGAGAGGCGAGGCCAAATTGAGCAAGCAAGAAGAGAAAGCAGTTAACACCGTGTGCTTCACGGATTTCGAAGGAAAATTCAGCGCCAGATTAGCCGCAGTTATCCCCCGAAGCTTCGTCGGCGGCGAAGAATCCAAGGTTTCAGGCACCAGCGCACGCTATCTTTGCCGCGTAAAAATCGAGTACCAAAAAGACCTGATGGGTCTGCTGGAGGAGGGCATGCTGCTGGCGGTGAAGAACTTCAAGCACACAGACGCCGCGGAGAAGCGTTATACGCTTATGGAAATTAGCCGCGTTTGGCCCGAGCACTTCGGCTTGAAAGGCTTAAGTGACCATGGTTATTATCCGATGCAGTTCGAGATTATTGAGCAGTCAGAGGAGGATTGGCAGACCGATGACAAGTCGACGATGATGATTCAGATTGACGCCATTCCCGTTAATTACGATTTAATCCTTAAAAGCGCCTGTGATTTCACGTTTTCCAAGGGCTTCAGCTACCCCGTCGTCGGTAGCCCCGTGTACCTCTTGAACAGCGACATGATTAACCGCATGTACAACAAGAAAATCACCGACCCGCTGGGCATCGACACATCAAAGACTTCAGAGGACGCCCGTTTGGACCCGCGGCTAGGCTTAATCAAGATGTTTCAGGCTGAAAATACAAAAATTCCGATTTACGTGGATTTCGAGAAACTTGTTAGGTACCACTTTGGCGTGTTCGCGTTTACAGGCGGCGGTAAAAGCAACTTGATGTCGAACGTGCTTCGGCGAATTTTGTTGCATACGAACAACACAAAAACCGTGATTTTCGACATCAGTTGCGAATACGCGTTTCTGCTGCTGGATGTGTTGGCGGACCCGAACGTCAACGCCAAGCTGATTCTTGAACATCGGATTGACTCGATGGAGCAGTTCTTCAACAGCGTAGTTAAACCACGCGAGTACGAAGCGGATGAGCGGATTAAAGCGGGTTTGCAGGCGGTTATGGCTCAGGGCAAACTGGGCTATTACACGAAGCCGAAGCAGAAGATTCCCACGTACAGCCAGTTCATGGAGGAGCTGGATGACCAGCGGAAAGAATCGGCGAGTAAACCAGTCTATGTTAACGCGATAGATGCTATTCATGATGCAGTACGTGAATACGTGGAGGACAATGGGCTGAGCGAGAACCAAGAGGTTTCCGAAGAATTCGTTAAGCTCATAGATGAAGTCTCAAGGAACGCTATGGAAAACTTCAAGATTAATGAAAAGGCAGGACTTTACGCTTGGGGAACCACGCGAAGCAGCATTCTAGACCTTTTCAAAAAACGCAAAG
>JBGOXQ010000267.1:0-3500 GCA_041479225.1 Bathyarchaeia archaeon | reverse complement strand
TGGAGCTCCTGTGCAAGAACCAAGGAAACTGCATAGTTGGATTGCAACACAACTCCATAGAAAGCACAAAGCTAGAGAAGTCCTCCAACGCAAAGAAGCCAACGGACCTGAAATTGCTAGAACTGGCAAAGATGCTTGCAATATAGCCATCACTTATCCATTTTATTTTGATTTTCAGCACTTACCGGCAAAGCTGATGTTGAAAGAGATGCTCAGGAAATCAATAAGAAGAGCAATTTCCTTAGGGGATGCACGACTCATAAATTTTCAGCGTCTCATCCGCCACTTTTCGCCAAGTAAAGAACTCAAGCACCCGTTTGCGTCCGTTCTCACCCCAATTTTTGGCTTTCTCAGGATTCCGCAACACCTCTTTTATTCCCCAAGCTATGTCTGCGGCGTCTTCGCCGTTGACGTGAACACCGCATTGGTCTGTGCCAGAGTTTATGACTTGCTCTCGGAAGCCCACAACGCCGCGTGCACCAACAACAACTGGCTTCTCCATAGCCATAGCTTCCAAGCTTACGATGCCAAAAGGCTCATAAGTGGACGGGAAAACGCACAAATCAGAAGCAGCATAATATAGAATGCGCTCTTTTTCAGGGACGAAGTCGAAGCGGTACACGATGTTGTTTTTTATGTTGAGCCTGTCAGCAGTTTCCACGATGTCTCGTTGCTCTTCGCCTTTTCCTAAAATCACGAGCTTAGTGTTTGGGAACTCCTTCAAAATCATCGGCATTGCCTGCAATATATTTCGTACACCTTTGACCCAAGCGAGTCGACCTACGAACAAAATCATATTCCAATCTGTCGGAATGCCGTATTTCTTTCGTATATTAGCAACATCTTCTTGCTTAACTTTCCGCGGGTCATAACGTTCTGCATCCACGCCGTTCCAAACGACACTTATTTTTGACTGCTGCCAACCATGCTGTATAAGGTCTTGCTGCATGGCGTAGCTGACTGTGACTATGCGGTCTGCGTTCTGAGCCATAGCGCTTTCAAAGTGACCTACAACTTCGGAGCCTTGTCCACCGCTTCTTCCCCATTCAGTGCTGTGCGTGTGGAAAACCACGGGGATTTTTGTTTCGTTTTTGATGACTAGGCCTGAGATGCTGCTTAACCAGTCGTGCACGCAGACGACATCAAAATTGTACTTCTCCTTTTTCAGCAGGCCGTTTATGAATTTGGTGGCGCTCAGAATGTTGTAGATGAAGATGTCGTTGAAGAGTTTAATGTTGGTACCCCATTTTTTGAGGTCATCTACAACGAAGAAGGGGAAAACGTTGCTTGCATCTGCGATTAGCGGTCGGTGAACCTCCACGCCACGGAGTATTTCTCTGGTTCTTAAGTTGCCAGGGTTAAGCGTAAAGACGGAAACATCATGTCCAATGTCCACATACTCTTGAGTTACATATTCGGCGTAAGTGCCTAAACCGCCCACGAGCGCTGGCGGATACTCCCAAACAAAAAAGCCTATTCTCAAAATATTCACTCTGCCTTTGCAGCTTGAAACTATTCTTGAAAATCTATTTATAGCTTCTCTCTTGCAGGTCAGAACTCAAGTGCGGTTTCTTTGAAAAGGCTTTAGCGAGAGATGGGGTTTGCTATTTTAAGCTCCATTCGGTCATGGCTCTGAATGAAAAGGACTTGGGATTAACTTAGGTTTAAATGCATTGCTTTGTAAATTAACTTCAATAGGTAATGTTTTCGGAAGTTAAATTATGTCTAGATTCAGTAAAGTGAAGCAAGGACGGTGGATTTGTTGGAAACAGGCTTTGTGAGAGTTGCAGGAAAATCTGAGATTCCAGTAGGTAAAATGAAAAAGGTACAAGTTGGCGTCAAAGAAATTTTGTTAGCGAACGTGGGCGGCACCTATTATGCTATCGGTGCTAGATGCACTCATGAGATTAGTGACCTTTCGCTGGGGTCTTTAGAAGGCAATGTTGTTAGTTGCCCAAATCATGGAGCAAAATTTGACGTTATTACAGGTAAGGTTGTTTCGCGTCCGAAAACGGGTTTTTTTCATCCAAAGATATCGGATGAGCGTACATATCTTGTGAAGGTTGAAGACGAAGACATTCTGATTAAGCTCTAAGCACGGAGAACTCTTGCTTTCATCTTAATATCTGGAGTTTTAATTTCTTTGAGCATCCTGTGCCTGATAAAAGAAGCTGCGTTTGTTCGTTCAAACTACAGCTTACCAATAAAGTTATAAAACGGAGTGAGAGTCTTAAATTAAGAAGTTCTAGGTTTTGGCTTGACATGGTTGCCGCACCTGTTTCTTATAAAATTGACACCGAAGTTCCTTCCACATACTTCGAAAAGCTAATGGACTTCATCTACAAGCAGTACTTGGTTCCGCAGAAACAGCGGTTCTCCAACCTCTCCAAAACCACAGCCAAAGACAGCGTTAGCCTCTCATACGTTGTTCTGGATGCGCAGGGAAAACAATTGTTCCAAGTGGAAGTTGTGGGAACCGACAGCGTGAATGTAACCATAACGCCTTTGGATATGCAAATAACTGACGAAGTGGTGGAAGAGGCTAAGCAAGATATGGTCATTGCCACTGAAATGTTCGAGGAGAATGCACGGAAGGCAACATGGTACTTCGCGTGGCGAGAAGGCGAAGAAATCGTTCCGGAAAAAGTTAAACTCCACGAAAAAAGCTTCAACCGCCTCTTCTTGGAAACGCAGGTTCTTCTAACCATAGTTTTTATTGGTCTTGGCTTAGGATTATTTGTTGTAGTACTCACGTTTTATCCCGAATATTTCTGGATAGTTCCGATTGCGCTATTAGCTTCGCAATTTGTATTCGTTTTTTACTCAAACAAGATTATCGCCAGATCAGGCGATTGGACAATCACCAAAGACAACCCCACTATACATTTCTTAGAGTACCAGCCGCCAGTTGGCTCCTTGGGCACGCTTGACGACTACAAACAAATCCCGCCCGAACAGCTGGTATCGATTAAGAATCAAGTTTACGAAGAAATAATAGCTAAACGCGGCGCAATCGACTGCCAAGAAGCAGAAAAAATCTTCAACCAATACAACGTATCCTGCAGAGAAGGCAGCCTATCAGCTAAAAAAATCAACGTCTACGAAATAGTGAAGAAAGTCGCCGACCGATTCGGCTACAAAGTTCCCAAAATCGTCATTTCAAACACAATGGTTCCCAACGCCGCAGCCTCTGGCCCAAGCCCCAGCCGAGGCATCGTCCTGATAACCACAGGCCTGCTGGTTCAACTTGATGAGCCTGAAGTTGTGAGTGTTTTGGGACACGAATTCGGTCACCTGAAAGGCAGAGACCCGCTCATCCTTTTTGGGCTGTTGAGCTCGGAGTTCCTCTTCAGATTCTACGTGCTGCTAAACCTGTTCCCAATCATATTCAGTGGCTTCCTGTTCTTCGTCTACTTCTTCGCAGTCATGACGCTCATATTCTTCATTGCGAAGTTTTTCGAGGCACGCGCAGATTTAACGTCAGCCATAATGATGGGGCA
>JBGOXQ010000266.1:0-3503 GCA_041479225.1 Bathyarchaeia archaeon | reverse complement strand
TGGTGCCGAAAACTGGGCGACTGCAGAAATCGCAGCTGAAGGGGCAACCGCGGCTGCTAATCAAGGGCGTGGTGGTGTAGCCGAACCGTTTGAAATAATAGCCTTTGTAAGCTTGGTTGTTGAAGAGTTCGCGCGCAGGAAACGCCAAGTCATCCAAGTTTTCTACGAAGCCTCTTGGCGGAGTGAAACTGATTATGCCTTTGTCTTTGTAGGCTATTCCGTGCACACTGTAAAAGGGCAAACCCTTCTCCACACAATCCACAAGCGCAACCATGGTTTGCTCTCCTTCGCCCATAACGGCTACGTCGAATACGTCGAGAAAATCTGACGGATCAAGCGTAGGCAATGGTCCACCAGCAACCAGCAGATCGCAATTGCCTTGGAGAAGGCGTGCAAGTTGCATTGTGGTTTTTTTCATGGAGAACATGCTGTAGATGCCTACGATTTGCGGATTTGAGCGTTTAACTTTTGCAGCCGCTTCGTCTATGTTGGTTAGGAAGGTGCAGTCGACTAATTCTACTTGAAAACCGTGCCGTTTCAAAGCTGCGGCGATGTAGCCTATGCCTAAAGGGGGAAAACGGAAAATCGAGTTATCTTTCATAGGCTGAAAATATGGGTAAACCAGAGTGACTTTTACCATTTCAGCTTACATCTCCAAGAAACAACGCACAACGAATGGTCAATGGGTCTTGTCGAGGAGAAGACACCGCAAAAACTCCTATTTCTCCTTAGAAACTCTAGCGATGATTACTTAAAAACTTTCTAGAGGCAGAAAGAGAAAGAAATTGTTATTGACCTTTTAGGCTGGGGAAGATGTTTTCTCCGTTATGCATTGCGCATTTTCTGTTTCGTATTTGGTCAAAATTGTTTCTTTTTTCCAGAGCCAAGGTGTTCCTTTGAGCGTGCGCATGAGTGCTACAGCTATGAACATCACAATGGCTGCTTCGCCCAATCTCAAGGCTGGATAGAAAAATGGACTAACTAAGAAACTTAAGCGGACATCAATTAGCGGCATCCCGAAGATTCCATTGTAAACTGTGGGCAGGGAAAAGGCAAACGTTCCCCACATGTTATCTACTTGGTTCCCAACGAAACCCAAAATGAAAAAGAACGCATACAATCCTTTTTCAGAAGATGCAAACCACTTTGTGAACACAACCAATGGCACAATTAAGAATAACGCGAAGACCTTGTCAAACAATACTGCGACGGCTATGTTCCAGTTTTCTGTGAGCGGTTGGACTGGTGTGGTGAATAAAAAGGCGATTATTAGGATTGCGAAAGCTGCAAATCCAATTTTCCACTTCTTGTAATATATTGAGCCTGCTACGAGAGCATTTAAAGGTGGAGACAATAGGAACGCGAAGCCAAACGCAGACATGCCTGATGGTGGCAACGTCCAAGCAACCAATGCTCCGAGAAATGCTGCGAAAGTGCCTAAATAAGGACCTAAGACTAACCCGAATATTGTCGCGATGAGAGCTGCTATGCTAATCTGCACTAGTGGTACACCTGGAGCGGTAACGTTTACAGTTGGTAGTGAGAGCACATAGAATAAGGCTGCAAACATTGCAGCTAACGCGATGTTTCTGGTGGTTAGTCCTGTTTTTTGCATCATGCTCTCGTTGCGCTCCTATGTAGATTCTTGCATCGCTGTGTAGTTATTTACATTAGATATAAAAATATTTCCATACGTGCCCAAAAACTCTTAGAAACACCAATTGCGTCCCTAAAACGAGTTGAGAAGATGCGCGCGCGATTCGGCGAAAGGCTTTTCAATAAAACAGCTAATTGCCGAAGTTTCGGCACCTAGAAAAGCCTTGCAAATGACTGTTTCTGTGTCTTTTCCGGTTAATCCGAGCAGAAAAACCTCTTTTTCATAGTCTAAGCTCTTTCCGAAAGGCTTCATAGTTTGCGAGGCTTTAGCAAATCTTAAATACAAATTCCTGATATATTATAATTCCCGAGGTTATACTAGTGGCGAAGAAACCAGCACCTAAGAAAGAAGAGAAAAAACCAGCACCAAAGAAGAAGTAAACCCTCGGAAAAGGCATAGTTACTTCTCCATTTTTTCTTCTTTGTCGAAGTAAACAAGTGTGTTTTATCTATCTGCTTGTTCTGACTTTTTTCAGAGTAATAGTGCAAGGTGACATTTGCAGCCAAAAATTCTGAATGAGAAACTGTTGCAGATTGTGCGAACAACAAATCTTTTATATACTGTCGTAGTTTCTCTAGTACGAGTTGTGGTTTATTATGGCAGCTAAAACAACACCTGAGTATTTGAGCCTATTAAATCAGGCAGTTTCAAGAGAAATCCAAGTTGCACTCCAGTACATGCTCCAGCATGGAAAGATGGAGAAGCTAATCCGCAAAGTTATTCCTGAAAATATCCTACTAGACAAGACAACCTATGATGCAGTAGGCAAGTTCCTGCGAGAAATCGCCATCACGGAAATGAAGCATGCCGCAGCAATCATGGAGCGCATTTACTATCTTGGCGGATCAGCAACCACCAAAGCAGACAAAGTCTACGTGGGCAATAGCTTAAGTGAGTTTGCACGGAACGGTGTGAAAGCTGAAGAGGAAGCGCTGGTTCTTTACCGCAAAATCATCGCTGAGGCTGGCAAAATGGAAGATTGGGAATCACGTGAAATGTTCGAGAAAATCTACGGTGAAGAGGAGCAGCATCTGTTCAAGTTCCAAGAGTACGTGAACATGAAAGATGAGCATGAAGGACCAGAAGTTGTGCCATTATCCGAGTGGCGCAAGATATTCAATGAGGACTATTTTGTTTTGCTTAACAAGGCTGTGGCGGCTGAAATTTCAGCGATAATTCAGTACACGAATCAGCATGAGAAAGCCAGTTTTCTGGCACTGCGCGGAAAGAACACTGCGCTGGAAGTAATCACTGAAACCAACAAAGCCAAGGTGGTCAGCGAACTGCTCAAGAAGATTTTCATGGCAGAGATGGACCATCTGGAAAAAATCAGTGAACGCATATACCTGCTTGAAGGCGAATGCGGCTACGTTCCAGATCCGCTTCCGCAAGTTGGTGAAAATGCAGATGACTTCTTGAGGCTGGATCATGAAGCTGAAAACTATGCTATCGTCTTATACAAGAGCATCATCGGAGAAGCTTTGAAGCGCGGAGACACCAAAACAAGACATCTGTTTGAAGAGATAATTATGCAGGAAGAAGACCATTACTGGACCTTCGACGATTACGTGAGATAACATCTTTTTACTTTCTTTTTTCGCAACCAACTTTTCTTTGTCTTCCTATATTGCTCTGAGCAGTCTATCCCCCCTCTATTTATAGACGGACTGTAGGAGTTTTTTCTATTTTGTTGGTTGTTTGTTGTGAGTCGGCTTTGGTTTTTTCTGCAAATGCACATTGTGGACCTACTGATTTTGACGCATGCAGGTGTATCTACCAGAACAGCAGGTTTCATTATCGAAAACTTCTGCTTGAAGAGATAAGCGGGCGTTTTTAGGGCAAGATA
>JBGOXQ010000265.1:0-3509 GCA_041479225.1 Bathyarchaeia archaeon | reverse complement strand
TTATGTGGAGGAGATTCTGAAGAATAAAAAAGAATTACTTGCCGCAGGCAAAAATCAGCAATTGAAGGAAGAGTTGGAGGGGAAAATTAAAGATTTAGAGAAAAAGGTTAAAGAATTAAAAAAAGAACAACCAGGAATATTAAGTAGTGGTGGGGTAGGTACAACCGTAACATTTAGACCTAGTTCTTTTATATCTGCAGGCGGTGGAGGATTTGCTGGTTTGTACTCCTCTATTAGCTCGTCAATTCTGGCAAAAAGTTGTCTTTCCGGTTCGCTCAGGCACGTTATGTCGATTCGCGTTTCCGTCTTAGCCTGATCAGTTATTTCTTGAGATAAGCTGTTTACTCTTCTATTCAGTTCCCAAGACTTCATGGCACAAAAATCCCCTTTGACGCTTTGTCCTCCAAACCCTTCAACCTGCCCATAAGCTCAGGAAGCACGGCAGTCTCAAACAACAACGAATTAGCCTTCAACATGACATTCAATGCGCCAAGCTGAGCCAACTCATTCGACGCCGTCAACAGCCGCATGCGTGCCTGCCGGTAAATCTGCTCATACCGATTAACAACCTTCAACAAAACCTCATCCGGCTTAACCACGCCATGCAGAACAGGTTGCCAAACTGCACGGCTCTCAAAATCACTGTACACTGTACGTTTAGAGCACGCAGCTTTCAGGCTCAACTCCTTCACAATCTCAGCCTGAGAAAACCCCAAACCCTCAAGCTTTAGCAAATCCAAGCGTCTGGAAACCGCTTCCGTCCCAGCCTGTCCCCCTTAAGCTGCAGCTTTCCTTCACAGCGTAGATAACCTCTGATTCTTTGGACAACGCCGACAGCTGCAACAGAGAGTAAGCTGCCTAAGACAACACAAAACAAGACAACAATTAGCATATCATATGTTTGCGCTAATAACTTTTATGTTCAATGAAGAGGTTTGCTGGGGCTTTGGCGGACGAAAAAAGGAGAGAGAATGAACCTTCAGAAACTCTAGCTGCTACCACGCTTTGAGTTTAACCGCCAGAGCCCTCTCAGCCCCATCTTACTGCCAATGCACTTAAGAAAAAAGAAAAAAGGGTTGTTGTTTTTTAGTGTCTACTTGCGTCTTCGCAAGAGGACCGCTGCTGCAATTACCATGGCGATTATGACGACTGCTGCGATGGCGATGTAATATTCAGTAGATATTCCGCTGCCTGAAGTGCCAGTAGGTGCTACCGAAGGCGTAACAGTTGGAGATGAAGTTGGAGCTGCAGTAGGTGTCGCAGTAGGGTTCGGGGTTGCTGTGGGTGAAATAGAGGATGCTCCTGTTACTCCGAGATATGTGGTAGCGAATGAACTGCCGTAAGAGGCGCTTCCTTGGAATACTGCATCAATCTTGTACAATCCGGGTTCCGTGGGAGTCCACATGTAGGCAAAGTTGCCGCTTGTATCGCTGACGACGTATGGGGTTATGGTGAAATTGTCTCCATTTGGACCTGTAGCCATAATTGTTACTGGAACTCCTCTGGCATCAGTTGGAAATGGCCACTGCATAAACTTGTATTCCATCCATTCAGCCATGTTCGTGTCAGCAATGCATGGAGTGCCCTTCAAAGCTGGACTCTGGTCAAGTATAGTGCCCGATATGACAACACTGTCGCCTACCTTCACTGCAGTCTGTGGCGCCGAAACAGTAGTTTTGCTTGGACCTTTGCCGAGAACAACACGTTCACTTGTGAAACCCGCGTAGGTAACAAGGTACCCATCCGAAACGCCTAAGCGACGACCTTCACCGCCTGGACCAAAGTACAGTTTCCACAATACTTTGCCAGTCCTATAGTCTATAGCTGTTGTTCCCTGGTTTCTTCTCATAGGGTTCTCATCAGTCTTCACTTGGTCAACCACATACATCACACCTTGAGAAAAGGCAGGCGGAGCACGCATAGGATTACCACCGTCATAAGGAGTTTCGCCGTTGAAAGGATCAATCTGAGTAGCCCAAAGCTCTGCTCCGTTAGATAGACTGTTGCATATGACATATCCGCTGTAGCCCAACGTGAAAATCATACCCTTGTAGAAAATTGGACCGTTGTTGTATGTGCTCCAGCCTCCACCAGACAGAGGAGGAGTTCGCCACAATTCATTTCCAGTTTGGGAATCAAGACCAATGTACATGCTGCCAATCAAACTATAAATAGCATAGACGCCTCCGCCTGCACCGTAATATTTTGACAAATATGCAACGTCTGTGATGTTTTTATTCCAAAGGAGAGAACCTGTTTTCATGCTGTAAGCCGCAAAAGCACTGTTGTCTATACCGTTTGGGTTAATGGTCGTTATCAATACGCCAGCATCCCTGTCCATAGTCCATCCTGACAGATAGGACTTCGGCCAGTTCGTTAAGTTGCCGTTAGCGGGTATTTGGGATCTATCGTAGCCCCATTGAGCTGGACTGCTTACGTTCCATGTGATTCCTTTGCTCCAGTCGCCAATTCCGGGCGTTGCAGGCGGTGCCCAAGTTGCTAAGTCGGTAACTCTGTTGTTGGATTGGTAAGTGATCCAGTTGTTTCCTTCGATGGCTTTAGTTGAGTTCCACATCATGACGTAGCTGCCACGCGCATTGTCTGCAGCAACGTAGGCAAACCATGTTCCAGGCCAAGTTCCGTCAGTAGTTGTTGGCCAAATCGGATCGGCCGTAGTGTACGTAAAAACGTTCGCGGTAGGTGCTGTTGCATTTGCTAACTCGAATAGTTCCCTTCCAGAAAGCGGATCATAGAACCTGTACGTAGTGCCTGTTTGAACTAAGTACGGAATGATTGCGTGCATGTTACCGGAGTCGATTCGCATCTCCCATCCAAAGCTTATGCTCATGTTGGAAACGTACCATATTTCTTCTCCTGTACGTAGATCAAAGCATTTTGTCCCGCCACTAGTTCGTTGTCCGATATCGAAGCCTGTAAGGAAGAAGTATCCACCTATGATTATGGGGGAGCCTCCTTTAGCTTCATAGGCCGATCCTTCGTAAAAGTTGGAAATGCCCATTTTGCCTCCAACTACGCCTCCGATGTCAATCGGAACTTGCCACATTACGTGGGGGCTGTATATGTCTTGGCACCATTCGTTACCATTATCTAAGCCAAGCCACGGTCCACCAACCGAGTACCATTCTCTGTTTGCCGCGCTTAATGGGCGAGTCCAATAGTCGTATGTCGTTGGGTTTTCTGGCCATAAGGGTATGGGCTGTTGCTGCACGGTGACGCTTGCTTCAGCACTGCTAGGTTGATAAATGAGTGATCCGTTGAAATATGATTCCCCTGGATATGTGAAATCAAACGTGTAATTGCCGATCAGCGCGGGTGCATATAAGAAGTAGCTGCTACTGGATTTGAAAGCAGTGAACGGTCCCTTGTTTTCCACTTTCCCATCGGGCCCCGTAATTTTCACCTTAAAACCATGGACATCAGTCGTAGCAGTTGGCGGGTACGGGGAAATCCAAAAAGTGACTGCTATGGTCTGGCCAACCCCTACGGGG
>JBGOXQ010000264.1:0-3549 GCA_041479225.1 Bathyarchaeia archaeon | reverse complement strand
TTATACGTCGGCACAATCACAGACAACTCGGGATTATTTGTGCAACTAACTGCATTTTGCGAGACATGCGCCAAGCTGGCTTCCGTCAATTTACTATCTAGAATAAATATTTGCCTCCTTTCTCAGCAAAATAGCTTTCCCAGATTTACATCCATCAAGACTCATGTTGTCCTCACTTAGCACTATATTTTCTTCTCGCCAATAGACATTGACTTTCGCAAGAGAACGCTATATATTTTGCGTAAGTCTTTCTTCAAATATTAGCATGGCGTCAACAAGTTTTTAAACGGTCTATGGATTACTGCAGTGCTCAACGGATATGCAACAGAAAAATACGCTGAAAAAACAAGTTCAGACTGGGCAATCACGGTCGTTGACTCAGGCATCTTCGGTCTAGTCATATCGTCCCTTGCTTAGGATCCACAGGCAACCCACACATATGCTAATCAAAACAACGCCCTAAAATATACCACACACGCGCCAAACCAATTTTCCCCACCACTATTTCTTTCATAAACCAACGCATCCAACAGCTCAAGCCACTAAGCAAGTCCAAAACAACTCAGACACCCAAAACACTTGTATAAACAAAACGTATAAACAAAACCCACCTACCAAACTGCAAATCACACACACCACAGAAAAGCCCCAAACCACAAACCCC
Organism: Bathyarchaeia archaeon; assembly: GCA_041479225.1. Classification (GTDB taxonomy): domain Archaea; phylum Thermoproteota; class Bathyarchaeia; order Bathyarchaeales; family Bathycorpusculaceae; genus JADGNF01. Next base: position 2,885 of record JBGOXQ010000264.1, on the reverse strand, counting down.
CAACAAACAAAACCAAAACCACCACCATAAACCTAATCTTGCAAACGATAACAAACCCGCAGTTCACATAGTACATTATGGGTACCGAAACATTCATACTCGCATACCCATTCGATGTTCTGGGAAAACTAAGCAATACATAACTCAAACTTGAAGCAGCTAAAACCCTTTTTCGCATAAAAACCCAGACAGGGTTCAATGAGCAAATAGCAAAATGTTTCAAAAGAGGAAAATCCCTCTGTAACTTAAGTTGTCTTCAGTACTTCGGTGAATATTGCTATCAGGTGAATTCCAAACGTAATAGGCTACTGGAAATGTTGTTTGATTTCTTCAAGCGTCAACGTTGCAACGCCATTGTCTTTAAGTGCTTTCTCTGCTTTCTCAACTTCTTTAGGTCTCAGGACTAACGCGAACTTTCCTTCGTAATGTACTGCAGACGAGTACGCATACTCGATGTTGACAGCGGTTTCTCCCAGAATCTTGGTTATTTTGGAAATCGGGTCCTTCTCCGTTATAAGAATAGCCGTGACTTCCGTGTTCTTCTTCGATTTTGCAAGGTTAAACTCTGCTTCTTCCAGTATCTTTGATGCTTTTTCAGGGTTATCGATTACCATTCGCACTAAGCCGTATTCGCCTGCGTCGGCGATGGATAGGGCGTATATTTTCATTTGTGACTTGTCCAGATACGACATCATTTCAGATAGTGATCCGGGTCTGTTGTCGAGGAAGACGCTTACTTGTGGTATAGGCATATTCAACACCAAATTTAATTATACTCAAACAATATTTATATTTTCACATTGCCTATATTCAAAAGTTCCTAAGCAGGAGAATCTTCGCTTGTTGAAATGTATAGAAGTGTCAAAAACTTTCGGGGGACTTCAAGCTCTCAAGAATGTTGATTTGGAAGTAAGCGGGAATGAAATCGCTGGGCTTGTAGGACCGAATGGCTCTGGAAAATCGACCTTGCTAAACGTTATCAGTGGAGTTTACAGGCCTGACTCTGGCAAAGTGCAGTTTATGAATGAAGAGATTTCGAGGCTTCCCGCTTACGCGGTTTGCGCCCGCGGCATATCCAAGACCTCTCAGACGGTTCAATCTTTTCCGGACATGACTACTCTTGAGAATGTGCTGGCAGCCGTGCTTTTTGCCGAAAAGAAGACAGGCGCAAAAATGGATGCGAGCGACAGGGCTAGGGAGCTCTTGGAGTTTGTTGGTTTGCGAAAAGAAAAGTTCAACGTTCCGGCTAAAAACTTGAACGTTATTGAGTTGAGGCGTGTGCAGCTTGCAAGAGCCTTAGCCTCAATGCCGAAAATGCTTTTGCTTGATGAACTCCTAACTGGGCTGACCCCGAAAGAAAGTGATGAAGCCATTGAGCTGATCAAGCTTATCAATAAACAGGGCGTAACTATACTTATTGTTGAGCACATCATGCGAGTAATCATGGGCTTATGCAGTAGAGTAGTTGTTCTGCATCACGGAGAGAAAATCTGTGACGGAAAACCGGGCGAAGTGTGCGTTGACCCGGAAGTAGTCAAGGTTTATCTTGGCAAGAAATTCCAATTCGGCGAGGAATAAGATGCTGGAAGTTGAAAATATCTCCGCAGGATACGGCATGGTGCAAATTCTCTGGGACGTGTCCTTCAATATCAAACAGAAAGAAATAGTCACCATAATCGGTCCTAACGGAGCAGGAAAAACGACACTTGTAAGAACCATTGCGGGATTGCTGCAAGCTAAGAGTGGAAGCATCCATTTCAAGGAAGAAGCCATAGAAAAACTGCGTCCATACGAAATCGTTAAGAAAGGCATAACTCTGATTCCAGAGGGAAGAGAAATATTTCCAAGAATGACAGTTGAAGAGAACCTTCTTTTGGGCGCCTACATCTTGAATGACAAAAGCAAAGTGAAAGATACCAAAGAAAGAGTCTTCCAAATTTTCCCTGTACTTAAGAAAAAAGAAAAAGCCTTAGCTCAAACGTTGAGTGGAGGCGAGCAGCAGATGCTGGTCATATGCCGCGGTTTGATGTCCAATCCTCAGCTTCTAATTTTGGATGAGCCTTCACTTGGGTTGGCACCCATCATCGTGGAAAAAGTGCTGGACACTGTTGCCAAGATAAATGATGATGGGGTAACGGTTCTTCTGGTTGAGCAGAACATCCGTGATTCCTTGGAAATTGCTCATCGAGGGTACATTCTTGAAGAAGGTAAGATTATTATAGAGGGCGCAGGCAGAGAACTTCTAACTAATAGTCACATTAAGGAAGTATATCTGGGGCTTTAACTGAGGAAATCACGCGATGAGCGATAAATACTGGAACAAAACCATCGAAACCATGTCCAGAAAACAAATCAAAGAACTTCAACTCCAAAAACTCAAAGCGCAGCTGAAGCACTGCTACGACAACTCCCCTTTCTACAAAAGAAAACTCAAAACCGCAGGCATAACTCCTGATAGCATAAAAACACTTGAAGACCTGCAGAAAATCCCCTTCACAGTAAAAACTGACCTACGAGACAACTACCCCATGGGCATGGTCTCAGTTGACTCTGCCGAAGTAGTTGAGATTCATGCTTCAAGCGGCACAACTGGAAATCCGATAATCGGAGCCTACACCAGAAGTGACATGGATGCTTGGCAGGAAGTCATGGCAAGGTCAATCTACACTTGCGGCGGAAGAAAAGAAGACGTCATACACATAGCCTACGGCTACGGATTGTTCACAGGCGGGTTGGGTTTTCACTATGGCGCCCAGAAAATCGGAACCGAAATCGTCCCCGCAGGCGGTGGCATGACGCAAAGACAAATTAAGCTTATGAAAGACCTCGGCGTCACCATACTCTGCTGTACGCCAAGTTTTGCGGTTTACCTTGCTGAAACCATG
>JBGOXQ010000263.1:0-3552 GCA_041479225.1 Bathyarchaeia archaeon | reverse complement strand
TATAACCAGACTTAGGGCGGAAACTTTGGACGCATTCGTTGACGAATCAGGCGAGTTAGGTTTCTCAGAAAAATCAACCAAGTTCTTTATAGTTGCGCATGTGGTTCCGAATCCAATGAACGCTCTTGAAATTTCCATGAAACGAGTTTTAAAAAGGATCCACCAAAAGAAAGGGTATCATTTTTCAAGAAATGAGCTCAAGTTTTCCAGAATGAACGCTGAATGTAGAAGAACTGTTATAGAAAATATCAGCCTTTGCCAAGCGGATATAGGCGTAGTCGTAGTAGAAAAGAGCAAGGTCAAAGCAGAGTTAAGAAATGATTTAACGATACTATACAATTGGCTGTTGGTTCATCACATTATGTCTGCGTTAGTGCCCCGACTGGGCAGTGGAGAAAAAATACGAATAGTTTTTGATAAGAGTCTTCCTAAGAGCCGTGTAGCCTCATTTAACGAATATCTAAGGAATAAAGCAAGTTACCTTGCCTATGTTGAAGGATACACAATAGACCTAAACCACATCTCTTTAAACCATGCCAATTCTGAATTTGAACCTTGCCTTCAAGCAGCAGACGCAATCGCGGGTGCATACTTTCAAAAGTACGAACACAGTGATGCACAATATGCAGAGATAATAAAAGATAAAGTTCACTCTTTCAGATATCTTTGGTAGAAAATAATGCGACCCCTATCCTAATACTCCTAACCCACAAATGCGGGCATCATCGATTCGGATAGGACTTACTCGCAGATAATAATGGTGCAAGTTTAATATTTAAGACTTTACTGCACACTAAATGAAGAAACATAATAAACATTCAGAATAACCTAACTTACGAGACATTGGAATTTACTCCCATGCTGCTGCAGTGGTATTTAATTATATCTTATGGAGCCGAGTATTAGTTGGCGAGTGGGTTGATAAATGGAAGCACTTGAAACAGAGAGAAGCAAGCAAGAAGAATATGCTACTAGAGGACCGTTTTCAAGCATATTCGGTGGACCAATCGCGCGTCTGCTAGACCAAGCTCTAATCGTTGGGAACATGGAACAGACCATAACGATTCTGGCAGAATCAACCAACCTGTCTTACAAGACAACCAAAACAGCAATGCAGAAACTGGAAAAAATGGGCTTCGTTGCCCCGACAAGAAAAATAGGAAACGCCCAAGCATACAAATTTCAAATAGAAAACCATATGAGTGGGCTGCTGGCATGCGGCGCAGAATTCCAAAGAAACCGAACAGACCTCTACAAACTCGCCAAACAGGCATTTCCTAATATCTAACGATTTTGTAACGGTTTCTTCCTAATTGGCGCTTCCTTTTTTCCTGCGCATCCGTCAACTTAGCGTTACACGTCTTAACTTCGTAAACTGTGGGGTTGCCGATTTTGTTTCCAAAAAAATCGCATTCTTGAACAATAAAATCGCCATCTTTAAGAATTTTCGTGCAATCGTTCCCCCGCATGCTTTGTTCAAACGCAAAACGATCTTTAGCAATTCTGCCCTTTTCTCGTCTAATGTTTGATAGGGCAAATCTTCTTGAAGTATTACCAAAACCGAATGGACGATGATCGTTCAATTTGCTTTTACCCAATTATTACAGCTCGTTTATGTGTTACTTGATACCATGTATTAGAATTTATCAATAACGTTCTAAAGATCACTTTCTACCTGCAAGACTTCATCTGTTTCAAATTTAACAGCAAGTTTTTGGTCAAGGTTTTATAGTCCTGAAATTCGCATTCGTTTATGTCTTGGAAAAATTCGCGTATTCCACAAAAATCGGTAACAGGGTCGTATTTCTCTTTAATCTGTAAATCGCTCACTCTCTGTGCATAAAAAACGTTCTCATCTGGGACGACCAAAACGAGAACACAGTCATTCCAGAAGTCCTTGTAGCCTTGAACAGCATTAGACTTAATCATTATAGGAAATGTTGTACGCATTTTCACTTCCACAAACATCAAGTTCTTTCTTTTCTTGTCAAAAACAACTAAATCGGGTGTGGATTTCATTCTCCTAATAGAAGGAGAGGTTCTTACACCCTCCTCGTGAAGCCTGCTTTTTAAGACTGAAAAAGTGGTTTCATATCCGTAAGGATAGACTTCGTAACCATACCTCTGAAGAAGACCCTTCACTACTTCTTTTATTATTCCGCCTTTCAGGAAATCATTATCAATTTTGCTTATGAAACCACCCCTTCCTTGTTCGACACTCTCGTATTTACTGTTCTTAGGATATTAGTCTTTCAGCTAATTTTTGTTCCGTTAATATTTTCTGTTTTTTTAGTTATTGTTGGAAGTAGATTTGGGTCTGTTTCGTATCCAAAGCTGTTACGTTCATTCTTCATAGCAACTTTCATGGTGGTGCCTGAGCCTAGGAATGGGTCTAGTATGGTGTCGTTTTTGATGCTAAACATTTTGATGAGGCGGTCGGCGATTTCGTCTGGATAAGCTGCGGTTCTGCGTTCCAGTGCATCCGCGGTTTGGCGGGTTCCTGTGACCTGCCAGATTTGGCTGAACCACTCATCGCGCTGCTGTTTGGTTAGTTTGCTTTCATATCGGAGCGTGTCGTGGGGTGGAAAATGCCTTAGTTTTCCTTTTCGGAAGATCAAGATGAATTCGCAGTCCAAAGTCACATATGCGTTTGGTGGTAGGAAGCCTGAGCCAAGAAAAGCGCCTTTGCCTTTGTACATGGGTTTCGTGGTAGGTTTCTTCCACAAAATGTACGGCAGCGTGGTGAAGCCAATGCGTTCGGAGTGCTCGATTATTCGGCTGTGGTTTGGGAAGAGGCGGAATTTGCCGTTTATTCTGCGTGTGGCGTCGCCGATGTTTATGCAGGCTATGCCGCCGTCGATAAGGACGCGGTAGGTTTCGCTCCAGACTTTGGCAAGGTCGAGGTGCATAGCGTTGTAGATTTCGGTGACGGTTTCTTCTTTGCCTTCGGCGTCGAGTTTCTTCCAGAGTTCTGCGATTTTTGGATTTAGCTCGCAGAATTGCTTGTCCCACATCTGAATCATGGGATAGGGCGGCGAGGTTATCATGAGGTGGATGCTGGCGTCTGGGATTTCGGGCATTCGTTGGCTATTGCCGATGACTATAGTGTGATGTGTCTGGTCCATGTAGTGTGGTTCCTTTCTATGTATGTCATTTGAAGGAGCGTTTTACTTTTGCGGTACAAGCAGGATGATGTCCTTCTGAAGTAGTATCAGGTTGAAGAAATTTTGTTGGTCGTAGTAGGTAGGTTCTGCATAGAAGGAACTTTGGGCAACATTAAAAAGTGAACCATAACATAAGCTTGGTTGGATAAACCGTCCAATTCAGAAAAGACAAAGAACTAAGAGAGATCCAAAGCAGGCTAGCGGAAGAGAGTGCAATTTGGAAAACGCCATAGAAACCACCAAACTGACGAAGACATACGGGGAAGTTAACGCAGTTAAGGACTTAAATCTCACAGTGCACTCAGGCGAGATATTTGGTTTTTTGGGACCTAACGGCGCAGGCAAAACCACGACGATTCGCATCTTCACCACTCTAACCAAACCTACC
>JBGOXQ010000262.1:0-3554 GCA_041479225.1 Bathyarchaeia archaeon | reverse complement strand
CAAGCAGAGGCTTTTCCAGAAGGGTGCTGGAAAAGGCACGGGTTATGGGTTGTATCTTATTAAGCGCATTTGCGAAATGTACGGTTGGATTCTGCAGGAAACGGGGGAACCCGGAAAAAGGAGTGCGATTCGTTATGAAAATGCCCCAAGCCTGATCGCACTTATTGTAGATGGATGCTGGATTATAGTTTGTAGCCGATTTTCCTCAGAAAAGCCTTCCGTTCCACCACGTTTTCCTCGTTCTCAATGCCCACACTCTTTAAACCGTCTATTACGCCCATGATTCCTCTGCCCTGCTCCGTCTCAGCAATCACCACTTCCAGCGGGTTAGCGGTGGCGGCGTAGATGCTGCAGACTTCGGGAACCGCCTTGATTTTGTCCAAGACATTTACTGGGTAAGCATCACGCATGAAGATGAGGAAGCTGTGTCCGCATCCGATTTCAAGGGCTTTCTCAGCGGCTAAGTGCCTGAGTTCTGGGTCGTTTCCTTCGTGGCGGATGAGGCAGGGTCCGCTGGATTCGCAGAAGGCTAAGCCGAACTTTACGGTTGGCACAGCGTTTACTAGGGCTTCGTAGAGGTCTTCGGCGGTTTTGATGAAGTGGGCTTGGCCCAGAATGATGTTTGCGTCTGGCGGTGGGTTAATTTTTATTGATTTAAACTCAAGCATTCTTTCTCCTCTCACTTAGATATGTTTAGTTTTTGTTTTTAGCTTTGCGTTTCTCAAGAGTGTGGTGGCGCGACGTTTTGGTAATTCTTTTTAAGGCTACACATCGTATTAGATAGCTGTCTAGGAATAACTTGGAGTAGTTGTTGTGCCATCCCATGAACCTGAAGTTGTTCCGAGTTCTCACTCTGTCGCTGCAAAAGAGACGCCGCTAATCGACAGGGCAAAGGAGATGGGGCTCCTGAAGGAGACTGCGGACACTGCGGTTCGCGGCGAAGGCGGCGTTGTTATTCTTTACGGCGAAGCAGGGATAGGCAAGACAAGGCTCACGAGGGAACTGCGGGCATATGCGCGTTCACGCGGCATGCAGGTCTTGCATGGCAGGTGTCCAGCGCTGTTCAGGATGGGCAGTGTTCCTCCTTATGTGTTATGGAAGGAAGTTATCAGGGATTACATGCAGGTTTGCACTCCTGAGCAACTGCAAAGCGCCGTTGGTTACTATCCAGGCGAAATCTACAAGATAGTCCCAGAGATTAAACAGAAACTCGCAGCCTTCTCGGAATCTCCGCCTTTAAGCCCCGACCTTGAGCGGGATAGGCTTTTTGAGGCGGTTTCGCAGTTTGTCGAAAACATTTCCAAGACCGCGCCACTGGTGGTTGTTCTGGATGATTTGCAGTGGTGCGATTCGTCTTCGATTCTGCTGCTGCATTATTTGGCCCGCGGCATCTACCGAGACTCGCTGCTACTTCTGGGAGCATACCGCGACTTAGAGGTCGAAGAGAAACACCCGTTGTTCTCTGTCTTAACGGACTTGAAGAGGGTGCAACTGCTGCAGTCTGCCAAGCTGAAGCGGTTTGGTCTGGACGAGGTTTCGGAGATGATCCGGCGGATTCTGTGGCAGGACGAGGTGCCAAGGGAATTCTGCAAGCTCGTCTACGAGAAGACGCGGGGCAACCCGTTTTTCGTGGAAGAGGTGATGCAGTCGCTGAAGGAAGAGGGAATTGTTTACCCCTACGGTGTTGAGTACCGCTTCAAAGAAATCTCTGAAATAGAGTTCCCCGAGAACGTTAGGAGCATCTTGCAGGCGAGGTTAGGGCGATTAGATGACGAAACCCAGCAGTTGCTGACGCTGGCGTCATTCATCGGGAACGATTTCACTTCTGGAGCCTTGTGTAGCGTCACGGGCATGGAAGAGAGCAATCTCGTTGGGATGTTGGAGAGGATGATGGAGAAGAAGCTGCTCAAATGCAAAACTGTTCACGGCGAAGACACATGCTCCTTTTCGGATGTTCTTATCAGAGACGTTTTGTATGAAGGTGTCGGTCCACTAAAACGCAAGAAACTCCACGGAATCGTAGGATGCGGTTTAGAGAAAGCTTACGCCAGAGACATGGATGAACATCTGGGCGAGTTAGCTGCGCATTTTCTCGAGGGAGGCGACAAGGAAAAAGCATTGGACTACTTTTTGAAGGCTGGCGAAAAGGCAAAGCAAGTTTACGCCAACAACGAGGCTGCCTCCTATTATCAGTCTGCACTCGGGCTGTTGAAGGAGAAGGAAGGCAACGTGCAGGAAAGAGCGCGCGTTCTAGAAATGCTTGGAAACATCCAAGAACTCGTCGGAGAATTCGATGCTTGCTTGAAGAGTTTGGATGAAGCGTTGATGCTGCGGCAGCAGTTGGATGAAAAAGAGAATGTTGCCAGATTATGTCGGAAAATTGCGCATGCTAGGGTGATGAAGGGTGACTCGACGAAAGCTAAGGAATATTTCGAAAAAGCTCAGGAGATTTTGGAAACCCAGCCTGAAAGCGCTGAATTGGCAAGCCTCTATGTAGGCATGGCTGATATGTTTTGGCGTTCAATGGAACCCCCTAAAGCGAATGCTTTGGCTGAGAAAGCTCTTGAGGTCGCGAGGAAACTGAACGCCTACGAAATCGTTTCAGGTGCATTGATGGTTCTGGGAAGTATAGTTTTAATGAATGACCGAAAGAAAGCCGTTGAATGCTATGAGGAAGCGCTGAAAGTAGCACTTGATAATGGTAACATTGGGGCCGCTGTAGAGGCATATAGCCTCCTCGGAAATCCGGCTATGGGAGCAGCAGATTGGGAAAAACGCCTAGAATATGCTCAGAAAGGATATGAACTGGCAAAAAAAGTGGGAGCAATCGCAGCTCAGGCTTTTATCGGCTTAAATCTAGCAGGCGCGTACGCCGGCATGGGCGATATGGATGCGGCACTTCTCCTGAACGATGAGTCGGTCGCGCTAAACAGGAAATCCGGTAACCTGCATTTCCTCCCCTTGTCTCTGATTGGTCTAGGGGGAGCCTATGCTGTGTTGGGAGAGTGGGATAAGAGCGAAAAACTTCTCAACGAAGGTTTGGCTATTGCTCAAAAAATGAATAATATAGTAGCTACTGGTTTTGCTTCCTCAGCTATCGGGTCCTTGCTCTTGGAAAAGGGTGAGTATTCAAAGGCAAGTGAATTCATTGGAAAGGCGTATTCTCTCTGCGAAAAAGCTGGAGCAAAATATTGGCAAGCATGGTATCTTGGCCTTCTTATTCAGGCAACTATGAAGTTGGGAGAACTGGAGAAAGCAGAGAACCAACTAAATAGCCTGCAACAAATGGCTCAAGAATTAAAAAGGCCAGAGATTATTGGTCCAGCATTCATTCTAAGAGCAAGGCTTTTTGGTGTTCAAAAGAAATATGACGAATCCATCAACTGCTTCGAAATGGCTCTTCAGCTAGCGGAAAGTCGGGGTCTGAGACGCTGGAACGTACACTGGTTCACCAAAAATGTCCTCTTCGAATATGCCCAAGTTTACTTGGAAAGGAATCAGGAAGGCGACAAACAGAAAGCGCTAAACCTCCTCAACCAAGCACTAGAAATATT
>JBGOXQ010000261.1:0-3582 GCA_041479225.1 Bathyarchaeia archaeon | reverse complement strand
CCCTGTTGCCTTCCATGATTTCACGCCCATTTATAAGCTGGATCAACTGTTTCGTCCCTATGATTTTCCATGGGACTACAAGTCTAACCTTGGCACGGCGAGCGTTATGACTGGCAACGCCGTGTACAATCTTCCTCTCATCGGTTTGTCTTTTGCTTTCGGTTCTGTTGCCTTCGCCAACAAGGTTTTGCTGCTTCTTTGCATGGCGGTGTCGGGCTTCGGCTTCTACGTGGCTTTTGCTTATCTGTTGAAATCCAAGGTTGCAGGCTTCGTGGCGGGGCTTTACATGTTGTTTAATCCGTTTACTTTGACGCGTTGGGAATTTGGGCATAACACGATGCTTTTGGCTTACGCTGTTTTGCCCTTCGCAGTACTGTGCTTCTTCAAAGTCATGAAAGAAGGCGGAAAAACAAGCCTGTTCATCTGCGGCTTACTCACGGCGCTCATGATATACGCTAGCCCCCAAGTAGCCTACTTATTTGTCCTGTTTGCACTGTTTTATGCTGTCTTCGGCATAGCTTTCTTGCGGAAAACTGGCATAGTCAAGCGCATAGTTGCGAGAGCAATTCAGGTTGGGCTCATTTTAACTGTTGCCTTAGTGGCTGCTTTCCCCTTCTTCTTTCAGCTCGCGATGGTGAATCTTCCAGTTTATTCGACAAGGGCTGAGGAAGCCGTCGCCGTTATTTTTCCTACAGATATTTCAGGAGTGCTTATTCCGCAAGTAGCCTTGCTATTGTTCTCGGGTTCAGCATTCTTCTTCTTGTGGTGGAAAAGCGGTTTCAAAAAACTGTTTACTTCGTGGAAAAATGACCTGCCTCTAGATTCGCCATCCTTTCTGATAAAAGTGTCCCGTCAACAAATTCTATTCTTCGGCTTGGTCGGGTTCATAGCCGTCATAATTGTCTCCCTGGTGATATCCCCATTCACATCCATCTACTACTGGCTCTTCAACCACATACCAGGCTTTGGCATGTTCCGAGAGGTAGACAAGTTTTTCATGCTTTACGCTTTTTCCATCGCTTTCTTCCTTGGACTGGCGGCTGAAGGCTTCAAACTTTACTTGGCGAAGCACTCCTTAAATTTGCGCAAAATACTGCCACTCATGCTCGTTTCGCTGATTGTTTTGGCTGCATCTTGGCCTTTTCTCACTGGAGACATAGGCGGCGCCGTAGCTACGGTGCAAATTCCCGACGCAAACCAGCAACTAGACAACTGGCTTTCATCCCAAAACGGCGACTTTCGAATAGCATTTTTCCCACCCGCTGTGTGGGCTACAAACTATTCTTGGGCTTCCAAATGGTTCCTTGATCCAGTTGTGGCACTTCAAGCCAAGCCCACAGTGGAGATAAAGGGTGAGTCGGACCTGACACAAGGAGCAAGCCTTACCAGATGGGTTTACTCGGCGTTTTATTCAAACCGAACAAGCGACTGGAGCAAGCTCCTAAGCATCTTAGGCGTAAAATACGTTATAATAAGACTTGACGCCGACATACCACCCCAAACCAGCGACCCCTCCGCCATCTCACTCACAAACCTGCCGCCTGAAATGCTCAACGGTCACGGCCTAGAAACCTTTTCTCGCGCAAACACGCTTGCAATTTGGCACGACCAACCCAGCCTTCGCATCGTGAAAAATTTCACCTCCATCCTCGTATTTGAAAACACAAATCCGCTCCCAAAATTATCTCAAAGTAACGGACTTTCACTCATCGTCGGTGATAGAGAAACGTTGATTTCCCTAAGTAACATGAACTTCAATTTTACTCAAAACCCCTCCGCCTTCATAGACAACAACATAGGCTTAACTAATTCTCTGCTAAATGCTTCTCAAAATGTTTTCTTCCAAGGTGACCCCTACTGGAGCTTGCTTGTCGCTTCTTTAGGCGAAAACTACCTAATCAAGCCATGGGTCTACGCCCCAGTTTCAACGAACCCATTGGACAAGTGGGTGAGCGGAGATTTAATCTGGAATCTTTACAACGGAGACTTGAACGTAGCTCCAGACGGATACATATACACCGAAGGCACAAACAAAATCACCATTCCGCTCAGTGTTCCAGAATCAGGTAACTACCACGTACTAGTTCAAGTCTACAATGGACTACCGAAATATCAAGGCGTAAATTTAACAATAGATAACGCCGCAAACTACATTCTCAAACCCACGTCTTCAACTGAAGGCTCATACAAATGGGTGGAACTTGGAAATTCAAACATAGGCTTGCACAGTGAACTTCAAATTTCATGCCTGGGCGGGCCAGCAGCAGTTTCAAAAATAGCCTTAATCCCTGAAAACACCCTGAATGCAACGGCCCAGAGCATTTCTATGGCGCTTCAAGAGTCACATGTGAAGGTAGTTTATCTTTTTGACAGCCGCGAATGGAACTACAATAATGCCGCCATAGTAATGAACCCTGAGGCGAACAATGGAAGGCTAATTGACCTCTCCAACTCCAGTATCCAAACTAAATTCTACGTTTTCAATGAAGGCGCTTATTCGTTAAACTTAACATTCCAAAAGCCAACTGCAGACGTAACCGTTAAAGTCCACATAGACAATCTTGTTAAAAACGTGACGATAACTAACGGCGCTGATGCCTTTTCAGAAGTTGAAGTCGAGCCAATAACACTATCTCGTGGTTACCATGATATAACAATCGAAGCTGAAACTGGGGACGCAAAATTTAATATGGCTAAACTAAGCAGTAATGAGAGCGAAGCCGAAATGCTAACCCCCGTTCCCGAAAATTCCAGCATTCCCAGTTACAGCATGCACTCAGGCTCTGAATACACGGTCACTCCAACGGCGGGGTATCTGGCTTTTCTTGAAGCAGGCAACGGCTACTGGAAACTTTACGGTCCAAACGGGGCAACCGACTCCATCAACATCTTAAATTACGGATCTCTATTTCGCATAAGCGACGCAGGCAGTCAGTACACGATAAAGTACGTTGGCGTGGAATATGTTCAACAAGGCTTCTTAGTTGCAGTCGCTGGTACGATTTTGTTGGCGGTGGCGTTGAAATTTCTGTATCCAAAACGAATCACGAGGTGGACGCCTGCACATTGAAAGTCCTAGTCGTCACACCGCACATTTTTGAAGGAGGCGCAGAAAAGGCAGTTCTGAACCTAGTTTACCATCTGAATTCAATGGGTTGTGATGCAAGCATAGCCACACTCTCGGTAGACTTGCGCAAACTGCCTTCCCATTTCGCGAAAACAAAATTTGTTTTGCCAGAGAAACCTATTGAACAGCCCGTGATGAACAGCGTTGGCTCGGTGTTAACCTTATCGTTAATGGAAACCATCTCTTTTGTGAAACTGCTGAGAAAATCTTCCCGGCAATTTGACGTCGTCTGTCCTTGTAACTTCCCTACTTACTGGGCAACTTACTTTGCACGAACAAGGAAACCTGTTGTCTGGCTTTCAAGCGAAGTTCTTGAGCCTATCAATCAAACCAAAGATCTCTATGAGAGAAGTCCTTTGTTCCGCGTAACACTAAGGATAGCCAGAACCATGGACAGGCGCATAGTCAATAGCGGAGTTGACCCAATTGTGACCTGTTCCAAGTTTAATAGCCGT
>JBGOXQ010000260.1:0-3582 GCA_041479225.1 Bathyarchaeia archaeon | reverse complement strand
ACCTATGGCGGTTGTCAGAAACGCTGGGATATTAGCGAAAGTTGGAGTGCGCACTTTGACGCGTTCTGGCATGGTCGTGCCGTTGCTTTTAACATAGTAGAAGAGTTCGCCTCGGGGTGCTTCCACTCGAGCGATTGCTTCGCCAGCGGGGACAACCCTGGGTACTTTTACTCTGTAGGCGCCAGTTGGTAGATGGTCGAGGGCGTACTCGATTATTTTGATGCTTTCTTCGACCTCGTCCATGCGTATGTTCATTCTTGCCCACGTGTCGCCTGCAGTTTTTACTATTTCGTTGAATGGAATTTCAGCGTAAGCCTCGTAGGGGTCATCTTTTCGGATATCTATGTCAACGCCTGAGGCGCGGGCAACTGGACCCACCACGCCGAGTTTCAAGGCGTCCTCTCTTTTGAGAGTCCCAACATTTTGCATGCGAGCTCGTATCGAGGGTTCATTCTGATAAATTTCGGTGTAAAATGGCAGCCTTTTTCTGAGGTCGGTTAACACGTTTCTTATTTTTGGAACATCCGTTTCTTTTAGATCACGACGGACTCCGCCTACGGTGAGTGATGAGGAGACGACGCGGTTGCCTGTTAGTATCTCTTGAAGGTCCATTATGGGTTCGCGGTCGCGCCAAAAGTACTGGAAAAGCGTTTCGTAGCCGATTTCTAGACCAGCGTGGCCCAACGTAAGTAGGTGACTGTGAATCCTGTTGACTTCGAGGATTATGGTTCGCAGGTATTTTCCTCTTGGGGGCACTTCAGTTTTAAGGATTCGTTCAACGGCTTCAACGAACCCAGTCGCGTGACAGCTATTACATATGCCGCAGATTCTCTCTACTAGATAGACATCTTGGATGTAAGTGCGTGATTCAGAGGCTTTCTCGACACCCCTGTGAACGTATCCGATGCGAGGCTGAACAGCCTTCACGGTTTCGCCTTCGACTAGCACAGCGAACTTTTCAGGTTCGAGAAGTGCAGGATGCTGCGGACCTATAATGATTTTTACGTACTTGCCCTCGTCGGACTTCTCCTCTGGAAGCGGAGGGTTCTGTTTCACTTCGCTGGCATTGACATCTTTTCGAAGCGGAAAAATACCTTCAGGCCAGGTTTCGGGAAGGACAAAATGTCCCGAACGAGGATTCCCCTCAACAATTAAGCCAAAGAGGTCAGAGACTTCGAGTTCATGAAAAGCTGCACTGGGGGCAATGTCATTCACAGTTTGAATTTTCGGGTTATCTTTAGGAACTTCCACTTCAATTGTCAAGAACGCATTGGACGTCCGGACATGATAATAAACGCCCAAGTTTGCACCCAAGTCCAAGCCGCTGATGGCTGAAATGGCTGTATACTCGTCAGCTTCCACGAGAGCCCGAAACACGTCTCTGTGGTCGCCGGGGGCAACTTTGATGGTTGCTGTGCCAAGTTGACCTGGCAAAATCTGAACCGGTTTACCGCTCAGTTTGGACTCAAGGACTTTCACAATATCAATATTACTTCGGGGCATCTGGTTTTACCTCTTCCATCCTTTCAACTACTACTTCTGGCTCTTCAACTGGCAATGGTGCAGGGGGAGCTTTAAGCGCGTTGAGCAACTTTACAACCCCATCGATTATGGCCTCTGGTCGTGGTGGGCAGCCTGGAATGTAGGCATTAACAGGTAAAACTTTGTCGACTCCGCCTAACACATTGTAATTGCCTTGAAAAACACCGCCCGAGCAAGCGCACGCGCCTATGGCCACGACGAATTTTGGTTGAGGCATTTGATCGTAGATGCGTTTCAGGCGTTCGGCGCACTGATGAGTGACCGATCCCGTAACGAGCAAAACGTCAGCGTGTCTTGGTGATGGTTCAAGTTTTATGCCGAAGCGTTCGACATCGTATTTGGGCGTGAGCAAAGCTACGATCTCGATGTCGCATCCGTTGCAGGCGCCTGAGTTAAAGTGTATGACCCATGGAGACTTGAGTCTTGACCACATAGCAAAGTTAGTCATTCCGTTTACCTCCTCCTTCCACAACAAGCAATCCAGCAGCAAGAATCATGAGCAAGTAAAGCAGAACAAGGGGTGTGTTGATTGCTGAGCTCGCGAGCGGTCCAAAGTTGAGGGCGCCAAAGGCAAGAAGTAGCACGGAGCTATCTAAGATGACGAAGTAAATCAGGTATTTGTAAAGGGAAACGTTAACTTTGAGGTTGGGGAATGTGACTTTTTCGCCACATGCGTAGGCTGAGAGTTCAGCTGCGCTTTGTGCTGGTCTGGGAGCCGCCCTTCGGCCAAGCAGGTAAACAATTGATGCTGAGGCTACGATTAGGACAAATGCAATAATAGCTGCTAGAAAGGCGTCAACAAACATCTAATTTGCCTCCTCAGGATAGATAATATCTTGAACAAGTTTCCCACTTTTTCTCGCTATTGCTCTCAATTGTTTATGCTCTGGACAGTCAACTTGAACATATATAAATTTACCGCAGATCTCGGTTCGTAAATGTTTAAAGATGAGGTGGGGAACAATGGCTAACGCACCTGTCAAATTTGTATCCATTGAAGCGGCTCCCCCAAGCCCGATTGGCTCCGAAAGCATCATTTTGCTCATGATTGTCCGAGCTTTAACCCTCTTAGTGTAACTTCAGATGCTTTTAAAGTTTGGGAATGAACAGAGCCATTATCTATTATGGCACATAAGGAAAAAAGAAGCGTTTAGAATCACGTATATATTGAAATTGTGGCTTATTCCGTCTCCGCTGCACCATGCCATCTGCGTTCAAGGTAGAGTATCAAACTGAATAGGCCTCTGCTCACAATCGTCAGAATAAGTAACTCAAACTCCGTAGTGGTCCTAACCACAACTGTCTTGACGATTTCTGCGCCTATGAAAAAGGCTAGCCCTAGAGTCAAATAGCCTGATAGGTGACGGGTAACCTCGGAAGGTTGATTGGGGTCTTTCAGCTTGATTTGCACGAACCGAATCGTCACAAGTACGCCTCCGAAGAAGACAACGGCGCCACCCACCAAGTAGAGCACATCAGTAGCCATCGTAAGTAGGACATAAATGACCTCGAAAACTGCACCTCCGGGTATGTAATCAGCTCCACCTGGTTGAAAAAGCTGAACAAAGTCCTTGTCGAATACGCTAGCGAAGACACCTAAGACGGCCAGAAGTACAATGACAACTATCAGAACCGCGGTGAGTGCGCTTCTACTCTTTGCTTCCATTATGCAATATCCTTCGAGAGGTCAATACTAGAAATAGGACTTCTTGGTTTATATGATTTGTTTATGAAAGATGAGGACTGGCAGTCTGATTCATCGTTTGTTTTTCAAAACGGCTGTTACGGCCAACACAGCTATCACGATCAGAAGCAAAATTGCCGTAGAAGGAAACTCTGGGACCAGGGGTGAAGGTGATGTGATAGTCGTTGATGGAGATGTTAACGGTGATGTTGATGGAGGTGTTGATGGCGATGCTGATGGAGACGTCAACTGCGATGTTGGTGGACTTGTTGGCGTTGTCGAGACTAACCAGGCAGAAGAGTCGATTATCTTAAGGCTGAATGTTCCAGTCCCATCTACGTTTGTCTCAGATAATT
>JBGOXQ010000259.1:0-3587 GCA_041479225.1 Bathyarchaeia archaeon | reverse complement strand
TGCTTCAGGAGAATATGTGTTTAATCGGTTTTTGTTCATGATGCCTTCTTTGATTTTCTCGGGTTTGGGGCTTTCTTTTATAGTTCGCTCTGCTCTGGGGTCTATTCGTTCAGGATATCGGAGGGGGTTTGTTGAGGTTTTGGTTCTTTTGTTTGTGTTTTTGGTTTTGTTAAATTTTGGTCTGAATTATGTGTTAAACTTGAATACTACTTAGTGATGCGTGAATTCTTTGAAACGAGTTTTCGCTTTGTTCTTAATACATAAGACTTTTATGTTGAGTCGGCATAATTGATGCAACGGATTAAACTGGGATAGTGTTGGGATCATGAAGAATTATCGTGTTGCTTGTGTCGTTTCGATTTTAACTATTGTTTTGCTTTCTCTTTCGTTGTTTGCTGTTGTGGCTAACGCGCAGTACGCTAGTCAACAAACGGCGAATTTTACGATCGGTACTGATGGTGCCGGTCATGCTAGTCAGAGTTCTCTTGGTGGGATGGTTTCTATTGACATTGCTGGAGCGCCTGGTACACAGGGTTCGGTTTCTTTAGCCACGTATAATGGCAATCCTCAGCCTACTGCGTCTGGTCCATCCGATATTAAGTTGATTGATTTCACGGTAATTACAATTAATATGCCTGAAGGTGATTTTTTTGGAGCAAACATTGTATTTCATTATACTGACTCTAACGTTGCAGGCATAAGTCCGCCCTTTACTCTCTACAAGTATGTTCCTTCGAGCAACAGCTATGTCCTGCAGAATGCTTTCGTCGACACTAATGCAAAGACAATTACCTTGAGTATTTCGAGTCTCACAGATCCTTTGTTTGCCATAGGAGGAACAAGTGCTGCAACCACGACGTCTACCGGCGTTCCAGTCTTGGCTTGGGTATTAATCGTGATCATAATTGTATTCGTTGTTTTCCTTGTGGTCTTGATAGTGAATCGACGCCGCAAGTCTCCTTTTACGGTTATAGAACGTGACATGTAAGCGCATGGATTTGGCAATTCGAACCCATGACCTTTTGTTTACTTAACCTGCAATAAGTATTATTTCCGAGTGCACTAATGTTTATTCGCAGACTTTTTCGCTAAGTAACGACGTTGTAATGTAGCCGTCGCGGCAAATGCCACAACAGCAGAAGCAAGAATTCTGCATATGGCATCTTCAGATGGCGCAGCAATTAGAGGCAGAGTTGATTTAGACGAAGTTGGATCCGGTGAGGGCGATCAGTTTGCTCTTCTTCCACCGCAAGTTCTTCTCCCGACGTTTTTTTTGTCGAGGCCTTGGAGTTTGATTTCTTTGACGAGGTTTTCTCGCCTCATGAGCTGCAAGGCTTCGACGAGCGGGTGGGGGTGACCTTCTTCGTCGATTGTCAATTCTTCGCTTCTGAATGTGGCAAGCAGGAGGATTCTCTGAACCTATAACTTTGCTGATGTAATGTATTAGTCCCAATGAGGCTTAATCGGCCCAGTGTATGTCATCAAAGAAAATTATTAGTGGTTGTTGAACGGACACTAAATGGAGCATTCTGGCAACCGCGGCGAAAGTTTGGTCGCGCCAAACTTGAGGACTTGTAGACTCTGGCATTCCAAGGATTTCCATGGGTTTGGGTCCTGAAAGCCAAGCCATAATTCCAGCCCCTTCATTTCCGAGGAATGAAGTTCCGCCGAGGCTTGGTTGCATTTGGGGTTGGGGGAAGCTGGTGTTTTGTTCGTCTTCGGCTTCGGCGGCAAAGTAGGCGTCAAAGGCTTCTATGAAAGGGAAGTATGGAACGGTCACATTGCCAAGGCAGCTTCCAGTCAGCACGGTTGCGCCACTTTTCCTGGCTCTGTTCAAGAATTCGGTTGTGATTCTGGTTTTTCCAGCTCCGGCTTCACCGGAGAGAAAAACCGTTAACCCGTTTCCAGCAGCTGCGGATTCCAAGTAGCTCTGCAGGTCTTCAAGTTCTCGTTCTCTGCCAATCAGAACTGGCTCAGCTAAAACTCCATTTTTCACTCTTGTCCCCGCCAACCTTTCAAGTATGAGGTCGACTATTGAAAAGTCTTTTGATTTGCGAGCTGAACCAAAAACTGATAAGAAAAAAACTTGAGTCAAAAAACTAGCGACGGTGTACGTTGCTCGCGATGCGGCTGATTACTCCGTTAAAGCAATACAAGCAATCGCTTTTCTGTTAGCAGTAGTCATTGTCAGAACACAACAGCAGCATTAGAATCAATCGAAACTGGGCTCAGATTAGTCTTCTGACTTGTTTTCTTGTAGTAGCCGTTTCTTTCTCCAAATGATTAAGGTCGCCCATTTCTACAAGTGTCATAGCGTGAGCCTTGTAATATTTTGCGCCGCAAGACATTTTGGCCATTTCACGTATTTCGTGTTCTATTGTGGCCAAGCGATGTTCCTTAGTCATCTCACGCCATATTAAGATGACATTTTTCTCGTAAGGATAATCTATTCCTCTTTCCTTTGCAGCCCACCAATTCATGCCTACGTAGCCAGAAATTTTTTGGTCAGTAAAAATTACAGATATCTTTCGCATGTACTTTTCATGTGGCGCTAAATTTTCTTTTGCTATTTTGATAGACCGTGGTATGTCTATGAAATTTCTGTAAATCTTAACAACAACCTTTCTGGGCATGTTCGTACTCTTCGGAGCTTTCCTAATTTATGCTTTCTCATCTGGCATCGGCGATTCAGTTTATTTTTTTGTGGGAACGTTGGCAGGGCTTTGGATTAAAATTTATTCAAAAGAAATTAATGGACGCGGCATGCTCTGCTGGATGGCTTGTCTGATTTTTCAGCTCACGCACTAACGAGAGCTTAGTGTATTCCATTAGAGTTAGAATGTCGGGCTAACTGATGAAAGATACGAGACGTATATTTCAAAGCTTCTAATGTTCAGGCTGGAAGGATAGAGATAAAACACAACCTGTTGTGTTTCGCCGCTTCCCAGTGGAAAATAAGTGCCTCCCATAGGTGTCGGAAATTGTATTCCAGGTTCGTCTGCTGGAATGACACTGCCGTCTTGACTGATGAGCTTGACAGCCAGATTGACAAATGACACATATTGCGTATTCGAATGATAGACTGACGCGTATGTTGTCGTTGAATTGCCAATTGGCGCATTAGGGTCGGAACCGTTTCCGACATCGGTACAGGTGTAATCATTCCTGAGTGTAACGCCAATCATCAGGTATGGGGTTCCGCCTGCACCTCCTCCGCTCACGGCTCCGTAACTATAGTTCCAATCGCCACCGAATGTCCAGCCCCAAAATGACAAGGAAATGGACCTGTTATTCGTGAGTCCAAACGCTCTTTGGGATGAAAAGGAACCGCCCCCAGTGCCGTTAAACCATGGGGTGTTAAATGGGTAAGCAGGACCGTAGTGGTACCACGCCGCAGCGGAGCGGAGAAAAATCTTCGTGAGATTGCCGTTATTATTGGAGTCTGGAAGTGTTGTTAGATAATGAGACCCATTTGGCAAATTTAGGTTAAGCCTTGATTGCGTCAAATTTAGCGCCGTATCAAGCTGCATGATTAGTGTGTCTCGCTGGTCAATTGCACTGTTAAGCTGACTTATAGAGCTATTAAG
>JBGOXQ010000258.1:0-3593 GCA_041479225.1 Bathyarchaeia archaeon | reverse complement strand
CGTGATGTTCGAAGTTAACGTGTAAACGTCTCCCGAACGCGAAATCGAAGCGGTGGAAGGGTTAATGCTGCCGTCACTTCTGATAGAAATGGATGGTAGGGAATTTGGCGGAAAGAGGAAATTTCCTTCTGCCAAGCTGACAAACGGCATCACAACAAAAGCGGAAAAGACCACTGCCAAGAAGCACACAGCTAATGAAATCAATTTCCAAGTCATTCAATGCACCAGACTAATAGCTACTTGCAAGTGCCTTTTAGCTCTCCTTGAAGAACAAAATGGTTCTCTCAGAAGAACACCTGCATCAAATTGGAATTATCATAATATTTTGGGTCATAGTAGAGTTCTGGTAACTTGGTGTAGGATTTGTTCTCCATGTTAACAGTCGTGGGATATGGAATACTGAGAGGATGCCAGTTAACTTTCGTGAGATGGGTAAGTTTCTGAGGTTCTGGTGCGTCTTCGGGTGATTCAGCGATTTCTTTTGGGTGGTGCATGTCGGGTGATATATTCAACTTTTCCTCTTCTTTCGTTGTAATGGTACATTCTCATCATGTACCGTTTGCCAGTTACCGTTAGAATCTTTTTCTACAACTTGGTGAATTTTTCTATCTCCAGTTATATCAATTCTAAGGACTTCCTTTGCTTCTTTGCCGTGTTTACTAATTTTATTTCTGGAGACAAATTTTATTTTAGCTTCAAATGTACCGTTCTCGCCACATCGAATTGTCATAGGTTCTGCAATTTCAGAGCTTCCGCATCTTGAGCATGCATCTTCTTGAAGTAGCAACACTTTACCGCACTTAACACAACGACGCTCAACTGGCATTATCTAATTTCGCCCTTCAGAGGTTTAACTTGAATGATTAATTCTCCACCTTCAAGAATTAGTTTTGCCATTCGCAAAGACTTTTCTGGCTTTGTCGCTGTTGATTTTTTTCCAAATTGTACCCAACAAAAAATAGCATGAAGATGAATATAAATAAAGACAAGATTAGACCTGTAAACGCTATTTTTAATGAAGAATCGAAATCAACTACGACTAGCCATGCATAAACTGTTAACAAATAGGCAATTGGAATCGCCAAATAAAGAGTCAATCCCATAAGCATGGACTTCATTTTTTCATCTTTGGCAAAAACGTCACGGTAAAAAAGCCCCATCACGACACCTGTAAAACCTATAACTATACTTGTTGATGCAGTTATCCCGTTTATAACCGTAGGAATATAAGTTTGGTCGATTCTCGGATGCAGAAAAAACCCATTAGCCAAAATAGCTATTAGGAAAATTATTCCTAAAACACCAAAACGAATGTAATATTTAGTTTTAGTTTCCGTTATTAATCCCTGAATCGAATGTAAGTGTAATTTGAATTTAACATTTGCCTTTTTTTCTTTTGAGGTTGACAGAGTTTGGGTAAATTGTCTAACGCTCACAAGAAAGTCGCTCAACATAAATGTTCATGTTGCGGTTTTGAAGTGGGTTAAGAAGTATGTTAAGTTGATGCAAGCCTACGTTGAAAAAATTACGCCTAACGTTTCAGATAAATGGAGAGCTGATGAAATACGCATGAAGGTTAAAGGCAACATGAAGTACCTCTTCTCGATGATGGACTATGAAACGCGGTTCTGGATTGCTCAAAAAGTAGCTGACAAAAAAGAATACCACGATGTAAGAACGCTCTTTACGCGGTCAAAAGTCCTCATGGGTAAACAACCAAAAACTATAATCACAGACGGCTTAAACTCCTATTCAGTTGCGGCTGAAACCATTTTAGATGAAACAAAACATATACGGCACATAACCCTTCATGGCGACCACAACAATAACAAGATGGAACGCTTAAATGGCGAAGTCCGCGACCTAGAAAAGGTAATGCGGGGATTAAAGACTACAAAGACAGAGATTTTTAACGGATACCAAATTTACCATAACTACATCCGACCACACGAAAGCTTAGAAGGCAAGACACCCGCTGAAGCATGCAGAATAAGAATCGCGGGAAAAACAAATGGAAAACCATAATCCAGAACGCCGCCAAAAAAGCAGCCTAAAACTTTAATGCTCTTTTTTGACTAAGGGAGGCACGTCGTTCTGGTCTAGGCATGAAATGTTGACGAGGTGAAAGCCGCCTCCGAGAGAGAAGGCGGAAACCTCTGGTCGTTGAAAAATCTAGCAGCAACGACTTTAACTCCCCTAAGCAGTTATCTCGACCGTCAGGATTTAAAACTTTTGTAGAGTCCGCATGTAGGTTCAATTTTGAATTATCCCACGAAAGTTAACAGCGAGAGAATCCATCCCACGGCAATTAACAGAAAAATCCATCCCTCAAAAAGTTACCAGAACCCATAATAGTCAACTATGCAGAGAAAATGTTGACTATGCAGGTGCAGAGTTATGCCAAGTCGCGGTTCTGCAGAGAACCTGATTGCAAACGCACAAGGAAACGTCTGTTCTCTATGCAACTTCACGCAGAAACAAAGCCATGCCAAAAGAACCCACAAGCCCTACCATGTACACCTCAGCAAACGTTGAGACTATAAATAAGGGGGGTATAGTCTTTTCCGAGCAATTAGACTCACCATCAGCGTTGCTATTGTCTAGGCGACAGCAGTTCCGCGTATTCCTCGTTCACTTTGCCGTACTTCTCTTGCAGTGCTGTGTTTATTTTGAGCCAATCTTCAAAGATCATGCCCCAGTTTTCGCTCTCCACCATACGTTTCGTAACGTATTCTTTCATTGGTCCTTCACGCTTGATCACCCGCTTGTGCCAGTCGATGTTGATTAAGCCGCCACGCCGCAGATGCTGCAGGTTCTGCAAAACCTGATCGGAATCAATTGGGTAACTGAAGCTTCTTGCCAAGTCCTCAAGCAGTGAGTCGAATGAGATTTCGTTTTCTATGCGAAGACAGACTACAGCCACGATGTCCTGTACGAGCTTTGCGCTCCTGCTTAAATAAAGCACTTTTCGTTTAGGAATTAAGACCTGCTCAATTCGGTACGAGTTCCGCTTGTAGAAAAATCGCTTAACCACTTCAGCCAACACTACGTAAGCGCCAATCAGCCCTGCTAAGAACACGAAGAACAAAGAGTACGGATACTGAGAAAGATTCAGGAAACTGAAATACACATCACCCAAACTAGTGAACGTCACGACAAACGCAAACGCAAGAACAATGGCGCTGCTCAGCACCAGCAGTTTCCCAGGTCTGCTCTTCCAAAACGGAGATTTTCGCGTCCTAATTACGAAAATAACTAACGTCTGCGTAGCCAACGACTCAAGGAACCAAGCCGTCTGGAACAAACGCGCTCCTGTCCCTGCCGACGCAGAAGCTGGAACAAGCGGGAGAAAGATGAATAGCATTATGAAAAACGTCAAGAAATCGAAGATTGAACTCACAGGACCCAGATAAATCATGAAATTTCGTATGTAACCAATGTCCCAGCGCTTCGGCTTCTCCACATACTCAGGATCAACGTTATCCGTAGTTATGGTGGATTGAGATAAATCATAAAGCAAATTATTCAAAAGAATCTGAATAGGCAGCATAGGCAAGAAGTTTAAGCCAAACAAAGGCAGAACCAACGATGCT
>JBGOXQ010000257.1:0-3615 GCA_041479225.1 Bathyarchaeia archaeon | reverse complement strand
CGCCAGCCACAATAATCACATCATTATCTTCAGGCTTAAGGTCTTTCACAATGAGGCTGGTGGCTTTGGGAAAATCCTTCGCAATATCATCGCTGACCGACTCAATCCTCAAAAATGCTTTCCGCGACACAATCACTGTAGCTCTTTTTGCCCCAGCAACTATGGCGGCGTCCCTCTGCTCTATGCCTGATTTGACTTTGTCGCCGCTGTTCTTAACCAGAAACCCATAATTAAAAGCGGCATTCGTTAAGTCCGTCCGTGTAACCTCGAATCGCCTCGGAAAAACTTCCATAAACTTCTTCCAGATCGCTGATCCCTTCTCCGTGAGGCTGCATCCTTCTTTGGCGCAGGTGATTAATTCAGCGTCCCGCAAACGGCTTATGATGGTGCGTATTGCTCCGTCGCCAACATTCAATTTCTGAGCTAACCTGTTGCGTCCAATAGGGTTCTGTGTCATTAACTCAAGCGCATAAAACAAGTGAAATACGCTGAAAGTGGTTGATGGTCCAGGTGCTTTTTCACCTGCTATAGCTTCGATTTGCTGCTTAAATGTGGACGCTGCAACTCCTCCTATCACTATTGGAGAGTGGCTGGTTATTATAATTTTTCAGCGGGCTACGGCTTAGAAAGTTTGGGTGAAAGCTCTTCTACAGCTTTTTTCAGCTTTGCCCATTCTTCTATTGTGCGAATGCCGAATTTGTTTTTCCGCTTCCATGCGCCCTTGCGTTTTTGCCAGAGGTACATGCCGATTTGGCGTTTGCCGTAGGTGGTTTCTAAAACTACGATGGCTTCCCACCACAGGTCGGTTTTGAATATGGTTGTGTAGTCTATGAGTTTGTAGACTTCGCTTATGGGCAGCTTCTCTTCTTCTGGCTTTGGCTTTGGTTTGTCTTCTTGGAACTTCCCATCTGCAAGTATGTTGGTGACCGTTCCATCTTGGGTTATGGCGTTCACTGTAGGTTTATTCATCATGAAGTCCATGTGGTTCGCGGAGTTGTTTTTTCCGCCTGGCATGTCCGTGTTGTCGCCAAACGCAATGTGCACTGTGCCCTGCATTTTCTCTGTTTCTAGGAACTCTTCGATGAAGCGTGCTTTGGGATTTATACCGAAGGCGAATTCGCCCACAACCTTCGCCATATCGTCAATGTGAAGTGAGTCCTGTACTTTTTTCAACACTTCAGGGTTCTCTGAGGTTACGGCGTCTACTTTGCCGTTTTTGACTTTGATGGTGACTGGCTTTTTTACTGGTCCGATGCCGCCTATTGCCATATCGCACACCAATTTGCCCTCCAAAGAGTCTT
The DNA here is from genome assembly GCA_041479225.1 of Bathyarchaeia archaeon. GTDB lineage: Archaea > Thermoproteota > Bathyarchaeia > Bathyarchaeales > Bathycorpusculaceae > JADGNF01. The sequence continues at coordinate 2,314 of JBGOXQ010000257.1, read as the reverse complement.
CAACGGGTGCGACGATGACTTCTCCTGTAGGCAAGTTCATCCACTTCATCAGCTTCCAATCCAGCATCGTGTCCGTGAAGAAGGGTCTATCTTTGACGCTTAGGGTAAGCTGGGTTCCTGCTGTCGTGGTGATTTTGAGTTTGACGGCTTTTTCGAGTTTTTGCATGAGGGCTTTGGCGAAGGTTTGCATTTGCTGGTGCTCTTCGACTGTCAGCGCGAGGGCTCCTTGGGTAAGCATGTCTAAAGTGACTCCTGGGCAGTGACCGAGGCGTGCCGTGTGGGTTTCTGTTTCTGCGTGAATGAGTTTTATCCGGAAGGGGGTTTCTTCCCTTGTGCCCCTGAATAGGTTAATGTAGATGTCTGGTCGCTGAATTGTGAGGTACTTTGTTAGTTGCTTTGGGGTTTCTTTTCGGAAAACATCCGCGCTTGTTTTAAGCAGAATCAGTTTCGTTTTTAACTCCAGGGCTTGTGCGCCTTGTTTGAAGGCTTTGCCGATTTCTGCCCGTGTGTCGTCGCAGAAGATGATTATGCTTTCGCCTTTTTTTGCTTCGAGAACGCATTGGAGTGCGTTTTTTGCTGCTTCACTTGCATCCATGGAGAAAACCACTATTTATTATGCGGTTGCGGTGAATAAGGCTTGGGTTTATTTTCTTTTCGGCGTTTCGTCACCGAAGAGGAATATGAAAAACGAATCGAAGAAGTTGAGATTAAGTGGGCAATTAACTTTCAAGAGGGTTGGCTTTAGAAAATTTTTTCTTTTAGAACCAGCGGCGAAGTTTTTTTGTACCTATTCATCAATATAGCAAATATTCTCTCTAAATTTTCTTTATTTTGACCATAGTCAAAGATTGTTGTGGAAACTGTTGCTTTAGACTCAGCTCGGATGATGCTTCCGCCAAGTCCATCTTCTAATATCTCAATTTTAACTTCATCACCCAAAGAACGAATGGTCATGCTACGCCTACCATACAATTCAATCCTATTTGATTTTTCATCAATTTTCTCTCCTAGAAAAGAAATCCCGATTATAGCAAAAATTTCCTTAATATTTCTTGACACTGCAGTGGGGGAAGCTTCAACTGAGGTTTCAGCTAATGCCCTCTTACCCAATTTATTCGCCGCACTGAAATTATGGGTTATTTTCTATATATGTTTTTTATATGTTACCTGGTAGTATCCACCGCTTTCTCTTCTAATAAACGGGATTTTAAGTTTTTTCGAGCACTGAAAGCTTTATTGTATCTGCATTTAGTAAAAACCTTGCACCTTACGTTCAGGGACTTTACGTGCGTACTCGATTAAACAATTAGCGAATAATCAAAAGTTGTCTAAAGTTATTAATTTACTTCTGCCACTTTCTTGGGCTTCACTGACATAGGTGCTTGCGGCAGCATGCACAATCACATCAGAACTGCCAAACATCTCCAAACGCGGAACAGAAGCCAAAGCACCAAGCCTGAGAAGTGGATGTGCTAAGCAATCGCTAGTAACCAGAAGTGACGAAATGTTTTCAATTTGTGTTTTCAAGGGTCACACAACCACAACCATCCAAAAAACTCAATCAAACCCTAACTCCCAAAACGGAGAAAGACTTTTAAGAAAAGCATCAGGTTATTGAACTCACATCAAAAGATAGGCTGAAGGATACCATTATGAAGAAAGACGGAAAATATCTATTCACATCAGAATCCGTAGGCGAAGGTCACCCAGACAAAGTTGCAGATCAAGTTTCAGACAGCGTTTTGGACGCTATATTCTGCAGTGACCCTAAGGCAAGAGTTGACTGTGAAACCTTGATTATGCAGGGAACAGTCATAATCACAGGTCAAATTACCACTTCTACGTACGTGAATATCCCGAAGGTTGTTCGGAACACGTTGAAAGAGATTGGGCTCGACAATGCGAAGGATGGTTTGGACTGGGAAACCTGCGGCGTTCTTGTATCGTTGACTGAGCAGTCTCCAGACATATCCATGGGAGTCACTGAATCAGCTGGTCATGAGCAGGGTGCAGGAGACCAAGGCATGGTTTTCGGCTACGCCACAAACGAGACGAAGGAGCTTATGCCTTTGCCGATTATGCTTGCGCATAAGCTTGTGAAGCGGTTGGCTGATGTTCGAAAGCAGAAGGTTCTGCCGTATCTGCGTCCTGACTGCAAATCTCAGGTCACTGTGGAGTATGAGAATGGGAAGCCGAAATGTGTGATGACGGTGGTTATTGCAGCGCAGAACAACGGGAAAATCGAAGATGCAGTCTTGAAGAAAGACATCATCGATGAAGTGATAAAGAAGGTTATTCCTGCTGAAATGCTGCG
>JBGOXQ010000256.1:0-3620 GCA_041479225.1 Bathyarchaeia archaeon | reverse complement strand
CTATGTAGATTTCAGAGCCTATGCCGACTGTTCCAGGACCACTAGGTACTGGTGATGGAGTTATGATTGGGGTCACTACTGATGTTGGTGTTACGATTGGTGTTGGAGTTGGCGTAACTACTATCGGCGTTTGTGTTACTGAAGGTGTTGCTACTCCGGATGCTTGAACTACGCCTATCGAAGTGGTTGAATAAGAGCCGTAGTAGGATTCGGAACCGTCAAACGAAGCTTTGATTGTGTAGACGCCTGGAACTGGTGGAGTCCAAAGGAGAGCGAATCTGCCGTCTGCGTTGGCTGTAACTGGGCCGTTGCCGATGTTTAGTGTGTTGCCGTTGGGATCAACAGCTGTCAAAACCACTGGAACTCCCTTTATGTTGGTTGGCTTATTTTGCTGCATGTACACGTATTCCATCCATGGAGACATGTTTGCATCAGCGATTGCTGGAACGCCATCGGGGAAACGTACTTGTCTGTCAAAGGTTTTGGTGCCTGCCGATTCATCAGTAACCATGCCTTCAATCAGTACGCTGCTGCCGCTTGTGGAAACCTTTGACGAAGCTTCGATTGAGGTTGCGGTTGGTCCTTTGCCGAATGTGGTTATCTGGCAATCTAAGCTATTCCATTCAATCATGTAGGTGTCTGCATGAGCTGCAGGGCTTCGTCCGCTGTAGCTTAGTATGCTCCATGTTAGGTTTCCGGTTTCACAGTCTATAGCAAGTCGTTGAGCTGGGTGTATTGGCGGGTTGTACATGCTGCCTTCTGAGAGGAAAAGTTTGCCGTCGCATATGCTTTGTGTTCCAAAATTCCAAAGCGGGTATATGCCGTAGGGTGCATCATATCCAGAGCTTCTAGGAGTAAACGTCCACTTGATTGCTCCTGTTTGAAGGTCAAGTGCACTCACATAGCCGCCAAAGTCCCAAATGAAGACTTTGCCGTAAGCGATTTCCGCTGCACGTGTAATGGTGCTCCAAGCGTTGCCTGGAAGTTTCACTGGACCCCACATTTGTTGCCCAGTTGTAAGGGAGTAGCCATACGCTTCATCAGTATCTTTGTCATGCATTATGTAGACACCGTCGCGCGCAGCAAGCAGAGCAACATCTTGTAAATATGGCATTGTTTGGTTAATGGGTCCCCAGAGTAGGGCGCCTGTTTTTGCGTTGTAGCCTGCTGTAGCCTGATAGCCGTAACCGAGTTCTTGGAACATACCGGGCGAAGCATATCCACGCATAAGTATCACCTCAGGAGTTACTGCACCAATGCTCAATGCTGGGCTGATAACTGCACTTCCAATTGTAGTGGCTATTGGTACTGCCCATTCAATGCCAGATGTGTAGTTGTAGGTTCCTGTTACGCGAATAGTTACGACAGTTGTTCCAAACGGATTGAAGCCTGATGTTATCATCTTGGTTGAGTTCCACTTTATGAGGTGGGTTGCATTGGTATAGTAGGCTATCAGTGTTCCCTGCTGCTCTCCACTGTAATCCATTAGGTAGGACGGATTCTGAATGTCGGTTACGTTCGCGAGGAACTTTCCAGTCATTGCATCATATATCGAATAGAACGTTGGCGTCTGGAAGAAACCTGCTGTTTCTGTGCTCCATAGGTAGGCAGATGATCCGAATTCTTGAACTGTGTGGAAACGAAGTATTTGACCCATGCGCAGTACTTCTTTACCAGATTCCCCAGCTGATCTAGTCCAAAGTGTTTCTCCTGTGCGTAAGTCTACAGCTGTCCAGCCATTGTTGACTGATTGTGGGCTCACAAAGTTGGTGTAGTAGATTATTCCATTCAGAATAATTGGCTCGAAGTAGTTTATAGCAATCGAAATAGAATTGTATTGACTGCTTTGGTCGTTTGGAATGGGTAAGCCTGCTATGCCTCCGAACGCCGTCGGTTTTGTCCAGACTATGTGACCAGTGTTTGGTGCTGTAGTGTATAGCTGCACGTTACCCACGGCATCGTACATACCGGTTGTAGCGAATGCGGGTGCGCGCAGCCCAAACCAGCTACCGCCAAGCTGTGCCCAGTTGTAGTTTGTCCCGTATATTGGACGAGACCAGTACTCAGTTGGAAGCGGAGGAGTTTGATAGTTCATTCCGATCGGCTCTGCCTGAACGACGAACGTCACGGGTTCGCTCTTAGACGGCAACAAAATACTGCCAGTCCAATTAAAACCGCCCCCGCCAAATATTGATCCTGGTGGTGCTCCCGCCAATACCCCTCCAGGGTAGAACATTTGGGCAGTATAGTTGCCAACTTGCTTGGGCACGTAACTGGTAAATGTTCCGCCTGTAGAGTCTGACCGGAGGGGTCCAATGGTGTCGTTTCTGCCGTCGGGTCGAACTATGTTTACTCTCATATTTTCGTACTGGTCGCCGCTGCCTGCCATGCCTGCCGTGGGTGTCGGTTTACTCATGAAGACGTTAATGTACAATACTTGATTTACAGGTGCTGGGTTAGGTGCAACGCTAACAAATGCAAACGTAGGAATATTTAATGCATAAACTGGTATCGAGAAGGCTGCGAATGCTAAAGCCGTAGTCATCACTAAAATCAAGGCGACTGTAGAAATTTTCTTATTTTTTTGAGGGTTCATTTTTTTCTTTCTCCCATAAATTTTGTAGTTTGCTATTTGTTAGCACTTGATATATAAGATTTTTCAGTTTTTATTGTTTTCAATTTGTTTTCTGAACTTTTTACGGAGCATTGATTAAGAAAATCAATCAAATATCAGAACAACGAATTCCGAGTCGACAGGTCCTGTAGTTGTACGTTACTAAGCAACCGCAGATATCTCTCTAAAAGCTAAAATAGGTTAGTGAAAAATTAATTCAATTGTGGGCGCTACTTATTCTTTTTTCATAATAATACAAAAATAACTAAGATTCTTAACCGAAGAATGTCTTTTCATGTCAGTTATCTATATTAAATTCGCAAACACACTTCGTCTTCCAGCAAACTCATCTACATGGCAAAATTACAGTGAGAACGGAGAAAATGAGCGCTAAGATAGGAATTGACGAAATCGATGCAAAGATATTGGGTGCCCTAATTAGAGATGCTCGCGCAAAACTAAAAGACATCGCAAATAACTGCGGCATATCATCAGTTGCCGTAATGCATCGAATAAGACGCATGAAAAAGAGCGGCGTCATAACAGGGTCAACACTTTTTCCAAATTTGAGGAATCTTGGTGGAGTAATAGTGGCGTCCCTTGGAATCGATCTGGAACCTCACAAAGAAGAGGAAATTCTAACGTTAATTAAAAAACAGACAAACTTGATTGAGCCTTCAGAAGCCATTGGAAAGTACGATTTTTGTGCTCTTGTCTTAGCTGAGAACATAGTTAATTTAGAAAAAATAACTCAAGCATTAGGAAATCATAACGGGGTAAAAAGAATAACTACGAACATTTGGATTTCAAAGCCCGCTATGAATTTCGAAAACATTGACCTAAACCCTGGAAAACCTGATCGACATGGATAAAGTGGACTACCTAATCCTCAGTGAACTGCTTAAAGACGCTCGGATGTCTTTTTCGACCATCGCAAAGAAGCTAGGCATTTCACAATACATCGTTGCTAAAAGGTTCGAAAAAATGGAGAAAGAGGGAACCATTG
>JBGOXQ010000255.1:0-3634 GCA_041479225.1 Bathyarchaeia archaeon | reverse complement strand
TAAGTTAACAGAACCAAGGTTAGCGCTCTCAGTAAGGCACGCTACTTTTGTGAACACTGTATCCTATTATTTCGCCAGCGACATCTATTTGAAATGTTATTCTCACAGATTCAGATTGTTTTAGAACATACGCAATTTGTGCCTCAACGAGCCAATAATCATTTTCTTTCCAAATTTTTGGAAACTCAATCACTCTTGAATGCTCAGGATTAAAGTCGCCTTTGTCCACATTATAAGGAAGCATAGCCTTGCCAAAATTCTTCTGAACCCATTCCATAATGTTTTTGTTCAAGACTTCAAATGTGGGGATTGCCATAAAACTACCAACACTAACACAGTTATTTAGCCACTTAAAAACTCTTACTGCAATATAAATAAACCCCATGACAAGTTCGACAAATCAAAAGAAGCGGAGAAAATAATCATAGACCGTCTTCTAAATAGACCATCACCCGATGGTTAACGTGGAGAATTATTCCAGTCCTTTCATCACCCGAAAATTAACAAAGAAAACCATCGCCCATGAAGTTAACAGAACCCAAAATAGGGCTCAGTCAAGTCCGTTGGAGATGGCAAAGGTCTGTCAAAAGCCGAGATAGCGCGCTCTCAACGCGACCTCTCTCATCTTTTTTCGACCTTTCAGAGTGAAGAACTAATCGGAAAGAAGCCTCTGGTCTTCATCACTGAATGGTTATTTTAGGTTGTGTAAGCCTGTTCATTTTTTTTGTCGACTGTACTCTGAGTTGGTATAGGTGGTGCTGGAGCATAAAACGTTTTGTCTTTTGTCTCAATTTCAACTCGTGGAGTTAATGCGAAGTTGTAAATAGGTGTACCATCAGGTGCTTTTCTGTCCACAGCAACACCCACTCTTGTCAGTTCTACATGAACTTTTACTAGGTTGCCATCTTCCAAACGGAAATTTACCACGTTGCTACCAACAACCTTTGCGGAAATCTGCCTAAACTTTATTTGTTCCTGCGTCAAACTGCATCACTATTTTCTTATTTAGAGTTAGGCATATAATAAACTTTGGAACTGTTTGAACTTCTTGCCTTCAAGTCCAATTCATGTGACTGACTATGATGATGATACTGTAAATGAATTCTTAGTTTCGTCAGCTTGGCTTTGGGTTTGGGATAATATGGCATTACCGACGTTACTTTGTGCCATTATGAAATTTACGGTTCCTCCGGATATTGTTCCCATATTTCCAATAATACCCTGATTTTTTATTTTAAATTTTCCGTAATCTTGCTTTACCTTTAAACTTAGCAAAATAGCCAAAATAGAGACGGGCAACGACAAAATTGTTGCGATATTCGCTATTGTCGTAATATCCAATTCCAAGCCCTCTACCTTGTCTGTTTACGCCAAATTACTTTATTTAATTTGTTATTAGGTAAAAATCTATTTTTCTTCTCTTTTTTTCTTTAAGAATGTATGTCTTGTTGAAATGTACGTCTTAATCTCTAACTAACTCATACATTATCTTACCTACCTACCATAGAAGAGAATTGGAAAACCTTCAACCTCTCTTTTCCTGAGATAATTTTTAGAAACCACACCAAACCGCAATTTGCCTCTACCCAACATCCCTAAGCTCTGGTAAGTAAAGTGTGTGTGTGGGACTAAAATTTAATCAAAAAAAAATAACGACTACGGTGCTCGTAGCTCGTTAGCTTAGCTCAGTTTGGTCACATTACAGTGAGGGTTATTGTGTTGCTGTTGGTGGTTGACCCCAGAGAGTCTGTAGCTTTGCAATAGAAAGTGTATGTTCCAGCTGCAGTTTTCGTAACTGGCAAGAGCACTGAGGTTTGACCAGCAAGCAGAGTCGTTCCTTCGTACCACTGATATGTGCATAGTCCGACGCCGCCTGTTGAGTGTGCAAAGAAGTACCACGTTTGTCCAGCCATTATTGTTACATTGCAGAAGGCTGAAGCTGACACTGGAGCTACTGCCGATGTTGTTGCGTATCCTACTGCTGCCCAGCTCGAGGTGAAGTTGCCCGGATGAGGTCCTGAACCGCCAATTGTGATTGTTGCGTTTGCGAGGTTCCCACTTCCGCTTCGCCATAGCCCGTTAGCAGTTTTGAGTCCGTTGTTCGAGGTGAATGTGTTTAGTGTTGAGGGCGCTGAGGTGACCCAGTCTATTGCTATTGGGTGGTTCATGAGTCCGCCTGTGGTCCAGTTGAATGCTAATGTGGCGTTTAAGTAAACATGGTTCATGCTCCATATGGGACCTGAGGTTATGTTCACTGAGTATCCTGTTGCCTCGGATACGCCTTGCGGGTCATGTGAAACTCTGATGTAGATCATGTCTGTTCTGCCTGAGCCGTCGGTGGCTTGTTGCTCATAAAAGACGTCCATTCCTACGGTAACGTTACCGTGGGCGGTGTCAATTATATCCCAATGAGCCATTGCAGTCTGCCCAATCCAACTACTCGTAGGTGGAACAACAGTTCTAACTGGGTAGCTTGCGTTTTGCCATGCGTCCATTCCTCCTAGAACCCGATAGACATTCGTGAAGTTGTTAGCATCGAGAACTAAGCTTGCGTTAAGCGCTCGTCCTCCACTCTTGCAGAAAACAACAATCTCACGGCTCTTGTTCTGAGAGATTTCGCCTAGCCGCTGCTGCAGCTGCCACAGAGGTACTAGAACAGCCTGAGAAATGTGCACCACGTCGAATTCGGACTGATTCCTAACATCAAGAATCAGAAGATTCGGAACGAGCCCGCCTGTGATCATGTTGTACGCGGTGCTTACGTTTATGTCGGTATGGATTGCAGCCTGTACTGGTGATAGAACAAAAATTGATTGTAATAAAACTACAAGCAGTATAGCTGCGATAAGACTTCTTTTATTTTTCAATATGTTCATTTTTCTTTTCTCCTTTTTCAGTCGGGAACTAATTGTCATTGCGCCCCACCACTAGGCATTCCTACGCGCAACTTTTTTGGTTTTGCAGCCTTGCCTCAACTGATTTCGTTTTCTTCAAAGCCATGGCTACGGTTTTAGGATAGTTTTGGACCTTAATTCCACGGAGAAAAACCGTTCTTTGTTTGCTTTGGTTTCCCTTTCAGTTGCTTCTTGAATTACTCAGAGGTTCACAAAACAATTAGTTCTATTTGACGATCCCGTGTATCGTTTCTTACTGTTTTATATACCTTGTTATCGATTACGGCTATAACAACTTGGGCGATTGGATAGGAAAAGCCGCTAAGCTGGAATGTAACAGCAGGGGCTGTGTGAAAGAGACTCAAAATCCCAAGCGTATACTCGTTTCCGACTATACCTATACCCTATATGAATAAAATACTACTATACCCTTCTGCTGCTTCTCTTGCCCTGTGACTATGCTGAACCGTGTATACTGCCTTGAAAGCTGCTTTTTGCCGCTGAATCAGCCGTTTTTTCCCAGGTTGGTTGGTTGGATTAAAAATTAGCCGTTAAACTTGTGGCTTTCCGCTTTTTAGTTCAAACTCAATAGGCTAATACTCTGAGGTTGCTTAAAAACCCAGATAGATTTTACCTCTATTTCTACTTCTTCTCCTCAACTGCCTTTGCTTCAAAAACAATCGGTTTGCCCCTTGTCAAAACAGGGGCTTGTCAATGAAACCACAGGACTTTCATGGGAT
>JBGOXQ010000254.1:0-3663 GCA_041479225.1 Bathyarchaeia archaeon | reverse complement strand
GTAAGCCTTCGGCATTTCATTCACCTATCTGCATCTATAGTTCCGTTGTTACTTTAATGCTTAGATAAATGCTTTTGCTGCGTTCAAAGTTTCGGGAAGAAATCTTTACAGCATTTTGCATTAATTCTATGAGTTCTGTTTGAAAAAAGAAATATACTCACCTTAACAATTGAGTTTATGATATGACTACTAAATCCGCAAAGAGCATGCCCCATTCTGTTGGGAAGGGCTGTTTAATTGTATTTGAAGGAATTGAAGGCTCAGGAAAGACGACCGCATCAAGAGGTCTAATAAACTATCTTACACAAAAAAAGTTTAAGGCTATGTGGACGAGAGAGCCTACAACTTCAAGAATTGGCCTGTTAATTCAAGAAATTTTGAAGAGAGAAACATTAGTAGCAGAAGAAGCGATTCCGATACTGTTTGCAGCAGATCGAGCAGATCACACAAAGCGCCAAATACTCCCTTCAATTAAAAAAGGTTACATTGTTGTTTGTGACCGTTACATTCACAGTTCTTTAGCATACCAAAGAAGCGGGATGGGCAAAGTCTACAAACGAGAGTGGCTTGAAAAAATAAACAAGTACGCAATAAGGCCAGATTTAGTCATTTTCTTAGATATCTCACCTGATGAAGGACTAGATAGAATCGGAAAGGGGCAACGAATTCATGATGATAAATTCTTTGAAGATATTGGAATACAAAAACGTATTCGAGAAGCCTACTACACTCTTTTGAATATAAATAAGCCTCTGACAAACTTATTCAAGAAAGATATTTTTCCGAATTCAATTCTCTCAAAATTGAAGTCTTTGAGCATGGTAGACAGTACACTAGTATTTTGCGTTGATGCTTTATTGCCACAAGATGAAGTCCAAAGTATTGTCAACGATATTGCTTTGCGTTTTCTTAAAATGAGGGGGTCACAAAAACAACTGGAGCAAAAACAGTCTTTAACTGGATCTCTCTTAGATGAGAACGGCAGCTAACCCTGCTGGGTGTCGTTGGGTTTGAGTATTTTTCTTGCTGAACCGTCGTTAACCTTGCCGACCACAAAGTTAACCAATTCTTCGGGTGAGATATACCGCGGTCCCCGCTCATGAAAAACTTGAAGCTCCACAGCGTTACTTTCTCCAAACCCCACGCGCAACATGTAGTAATCAAACTTAAGCGGCGTCTTCTTTTCTGCTGTTTTCTTGTAGTAGCGGATGCCGCAGAACAAATCCATCAGCCTCAAAGGCCCACGTGCTATGGCCTTCAGCATTTTCTTGGTTTCTTCTTCATCTATGAAGTTGAAGCCGCCTGTGTCGGCGATTCCAAACTCGAAGATCACGGTGCAGTTTGGCAGGGTGGGGTTGGCGACTTCTTCGAAGCGGAAGGTTTTGCAGTTAACCTCATGAAGAATTCGGGCGAGTCTCTGCTGGAGTTTACTTTTTGAGAGCGATGATGTGAAAAGGTCTGATCGATGGATGTTTGCGGGGAAGTTTTCGTAAAACCCATGCATCTTTCGCTTAGCTCTTCTTCATTCGTTTTATCTTTTCAAGGCTGCTCAGCAACTCAGAAAGCGCGTTGGTGAGCTTCTGGAGTTCGTCTATGTTTTCGGTGCGTTGAATCTTGCCCTGCAAGTCTTGTACCTTGGCCATGAGTGTAGCTTCCAGCGTATCCATCGCTGGATTGCCTGCTGCTTTGGGTTCTTCTTCGCCTTCCTTAACTAAGATGACTTTTTTCTCGTCTTTGCCACACCACAAAGTGCCGTCTCTCAGCCTAAACAGCGGCGAAGCGCATGCTGGGCACGATAGGTCAGTTAATGTGGCGCCTTGACGTAGCAAGTCTGCCATACGTTTGATGTGTTTGTCTTCTGTTTTCTCCTGCACGGTTGGACCCCAAAGTAAATACGTATCAAAGCTTATATAATTTGGTTCACTGCGACATGCAGTAGGTGGCTAAATTTATGGTTCGGAAGAAAAAATCTGAGGAATATGAGGATAGGATTAAGCAGGCGTTAACTGTGCTGGGCGAAGTTTCTGAAGATAGCACGACACCAAGGAACATTAGACGCGCCGCGAAAGACTCCATGAACGCGCTGCAGAGTGGGGAATACACGCCTGCCGTACGGGCTTCTAACGTAATTAGCATTCTGGATGAGATTCTGCAGGACCCGAACATGCCAGCTTACACGCGGGTTAAGCTCTGGAACATCATGAGCTTCATAGAAGCCATAAAAGACTAACCACTGTCTGCTTTGGAACAGACAATTACTGAAGGCGCAGAGGATGCAAATTTTCCCTTATGACTCCGTCAAATTAGAAGAGGTCGAGATTGCGGGTGCTTCTAAAGTTAAGGTGCGCTGGCTCATAACCAAGGAGATAGGCGCGGAACACTTTGCCATGAGAGTTTTCGAAATAGAGCCCTTGGGTTATACGCCTATGCATACGCATCCGTGGGAGCATGAAATTTTCATCTTAGAAGGTAAAGGCCAAACCTTTGACAAGAAAAACACCATGCCGATTACGGCTGGAGATGTGGTGTTTGTGCCTCCAAACGAATGGCATCAATTTCAAAACATAGGCGAGGCTGTTCTGAAATTCATCTGCCTCATACCATACTCCAAAGAATGAAAATTCGTTTCCTGAATAAATTTTGATGGTGCTTTTTTAGCTAAAAATATATCCTAGTGGCTACACTTAACTTTGGGTTCCACGGAGATAATGAGCTTTGAAGTACGATGTGATAATCGTTGGTGCTGGTCCAGCAGGAATCTTTTCAGCATTGGAGTTAACCAAGAAAAACAGCAACTTGAATATCCTAATTCTTGACCGCGGTCCAGAAATAGCCGAGCGCAAATGCCCCTCAAGCAGAGGCTTCGAATGCCACCACTGCGAACCCTGCTCGGTATTATCAGGCTGGGGAGGCGCAGGTGCCTACAGTGACGGCAAACTCACGCTCTCCACTGAGGTAGGTGGCTGGTTAAACGAGTACGTATCACAGCAAGAACTTGAAAAGCTAGTCGGCTACGTAGACAGCATCTACTTAAAGTACGGTGCAAGCGAACGCGTCTACGGCGGAGACGCTGAAAAAGTTGATGAAATCGAACGCAAAGCCTCCTTAGCAGGTCTGAAGCTTATCCGGCAAGAAGTCCGACACATGGGAACAGATAAAAGCGAAGAGACCATGCAGAGGATGTACAACGAGTTAAGCGGCAAAACCACGTTTGAACCCAGAGCAGATGTCAAAGGTCTAATAACTGAAGGATCAGCCATCAAAGGCGTTGAAACCGTTAGCGGCGAAAAAATCCATGGCAAATACGTTATTATCGCGCCTGGCAGAAGCGGCGCTGAATGGCTTCAAACGGAGGCGCAGATTCGCGGCTTAAAGACCGTGAACAATCCAGTAGACATTGGTGTGCGTGTTGAGCTCTTAGCCTCAGTCATGGAAGAACTAACCAAAGCACTTTACGAGCCAAAACTGGTTTACTATTCAAAACTTTTTGACGATATGGTGCGGACTTTTTGTGTTTCTCCTTACGGCGAAGTTACCACTGAAAGTTACGACGGCGTCTTAACTGTCAATGGTGGAAGCTACGCTGAAAGAAGAACCGACAACACCAACTTCGCCATACTTGTCAGCACATCGTTCACCGAGCCGTTCAAGGAACCCATAGCC
>JBGOXQ010000253.1:0-3667 GCA_041479225.1 Bathyarchaeia archaeon | reverse complement strand
CTCTTGCTCATGTTGAAACGGTTCGTGGGCACGCGCACGCTGGATGTTTCCGACATACCCGCGTACATGAATGAGCTGGATTATCTTGAGGAAGTGTACTTCGGCAAGAAACAAGTCAGCGACAGAGAACTGGTGAAGCTGAAAGGGCTGTACTTGTATTGCTGGGTCATGAAGCCTCCAGCGAAGCCGAACGTGCATGTGCCATACAATTTGATGGCGTTTCTCGTCAAGATGGCGCCGAAAGAATGTTTAGAACAATTCATCTGCGAAAAACTGCAGAGCTACGGATACCTCCAGAAAAAACAGTCGCTAGATAAGAACCTCAAGCAGCGAATAGCATACGCAATAAACTGGACCATTGACTTCGAAGAAATCAAAGAAACCCCAGTAGCTCTAATAGACCCAGAAAAAACCGCCGTAGCTTCCCTCGCCATGATGCTGGAAACCGAAGCTGACCCCGACAAGATACAGAACGCCATATTCAACGCCGCCAAAGACAATGGCTTGCAGCCCCGCGACTTCTTCAAAACACTGTACACGATTCTGATGGGAGCGCCTCAGGGACCGCGCCTTGGACCATACGTGTTAGCAATGGGTAAACAAAACGTTATTGCCGCGTTGCAGAGAGCGCTGGAGAAGACTTGATTTTCAAGTATTCAAATTTCTTTTTTAGTCTTTGCGAAAAACTTCACTAAGGAAAAAGGCTTTATTCTAGCAGCTACAAAAAGAAATCAGGTGAATTTATGGGCAGTATTTGGTTGGGAGCCTTCGTAGGCTTTCTCATAACTCTAGTTCTTGGATTCTTCTTCCCCTTCTTCGGACATATAATCGGAGGGTTCATAGGCGGATTAGTTGCAGGCTTAATAACTGGCGGTGCAGGTCGCGGAGCACTGGCGGGATTTCTCGCGGGAATTTTCGGCGGAATCATAATAGCGATACTTGCGGTAGCAGGTCTTGCTATAGCTGGCGGACTATTAGGTGGCGTTGTGGGCGGAATCTTCGGCGGTTTAGCGGGACTTGCAGTTGGATTCATAGCGATAATATTCATGGTCTTCGGCGCAATTGTGTCCTCTATCGGCGGTCTGATAGGCGGATTAATCAGCAGGTAACTCGTCTGCCTTCGCCCTTTTTCCCCAGTTGAAGCATCCTTTCTGAAAGGCAGTCAAATATACGCAGCAATTTGCTTTTCCGCAAAAGTGTTAAATCGGGCACAATGCCACATAATACAGCAGGGGAATTTGTCTTGGAAAAGGGCTTAAAGGACTTGAAGAAACCGTTAATCAAAGTAACTCTTGCGCTGCTTATTCTGAGCATATTGGCTTCAACAACAGCATTCATGCCAGTAGCGAATGCTCAGGATCAGGCTCTAATTATAAGTCCCACCCAAGGTCCAGCAGGTGCATCAGTGACTGCTATTGCCATGGGATTCAGTTCAAACAGCCGAGTAAGCATCAATTTTGATACAAAAGAGGTCGCGTATGGTCTGTCAGGCAGCATGTTTGGAAGAATGAGCACAGGATTCATAGTTCCCTCGTTGTCTTTAGGCACCTACACGGTTACCGCCGCTGATGAAGCAGGCCACTCCGCCTCAGCAACATTTACCATTACAGCAAAAACCTCGACAACAGCACCTGGAATAACCCCAAAGCCATCGACACCAACAGGCACGGGAGCAACAGGCACTACAACAGCGGCTCCTACGCCAACTCCATGGTATTACACCTATAAACCCACCGCGAGTCCAGCAGTAGTTGCAGCGGCTGGATTTTGGTCTCTTCCACTAATCGGAGCAATTGTAGCTGCATTTGCGATAGCCTTCATCGGCACATTCATTCTTGTGCGGAGAAGAGGCGGCAAGCCAGAGATATATCCTGAGGAGGAGCCTTCGCTTTACAAGCCAGCGCCATATACTCCATCCAAGAAGCCGTTGACTATCGACACTCGGTTTAATCAGCCGCCTTCATATCAGCCTTCATATTATAGCCAGCAGGTTTCCAAGCCTACAGCAATCATGCGACAGACTCAATCACCAAGTCGGAATCAGCCTCTAATTCGCCGCCAAATGACAGGTTTTACGAAGATATGCCCTCGTTGCAGACGAACTATTAGAGATGACTACAATATCTGTCCATACTGCAACAAAAAACTAAGGTAGAAAAACACATAGGCGCGCCATCTTCTGGCTTCCAATTATTCCTCATGCAAGATTAGAATATATTCAATAACTGAGCTTCCGCGCAACGGCATTTTTCTGGGACACTATTTTTAAGTTTGAGCAAAGTGTTTAATATCCTGCTTCCTCACTGAGAGGCAAACAATCCTCAAAGGGCCCGTCGTCTAGTACGGATTAGGGCACCGGCCTGCGGAGCCGGACATCTTGGGTTCAAATCCCAACGGGCCCGCCACTTCATCTTCCCTCAGTTGAAACTTCATGGCTGATTTTTGGCTTTGAGAATAGCTTATATTTACTAGGTGGTATCTTCGACTATGTCTCTGAAGCCGCAGGGTGCCGTGCTCTTAACTCTCATAATCGCTTTGGCAGCGGTTATTGGGATTTTGGTTGTGCCAAGATACACCAGCGACATAGTTTCATCGCTTGTAATGTTGTTCGGATTATACGGGTTCATGTTTCTATCCTTAGCTGCACTGATAAACGCGTTTCTAAGAGAGTTTGTGCAGGCAATAGGAAAACCCTTCATCAAAATTCACCATGCATTCGCATTTTTAGGCATAGCCTTCATAACGTTGCATCCAGTTTTCAACGCCATCCAGAGTCTCAGTGCGCTAGTTTTTGTTCCTATCTTTGACAGTTGGAACGGCTTCTGGGTTTTCGCAGGTAGACCTGCCTTCTTTATTCTTTATATTGCGTTCTTCGCGGCAGTTTTGAGGGCAAAAGCAAAGAAGCATTGGAAAATCATCCACGAGTTGGTTTACGTTGTCTTGTTTTTTGGGATAGTGCATGCGAATCTTTTGGGAAATGACTTCCAAAACCCTGCAATAGCGGCAATTTTTGACACGTTATTCGCGGTGGCACTTTCAACTTTTGCCATCAAACGAATCCGCACCTATCGGCTTTTGAAGAAAATGAAGAAGGCTTCTACCCAGAAAAACGCGGCTGAACCCTCTGTGAACAGGTTAAATTCTTAAGCTGACATGCAAATATGTTATGCGGTTTAGGGTTACATGGACAAGATTAATGTGGTTCTGATTCAGTTGCTACTTTCGAACTCGCGGCTGTCTTATGCAGAGTTGGCTGAGAAACTAAACTTGCCCGTGAACGCTGTGCATAAAAGAATCCAGCTGCTCATCGAAACGGGCGTCATCCGCAAATTCACTGCCAAACTTGGCGCGTTAGCAGCAAACTTTGTCCCCGAGTACACCTGATCTGACAATGCTGGAAAATAGCTTAATCTGTCTCAAGGAGTTGAAGGCAGAAAACTGCACTTTAATCTGCCGAGACGATAACTGCATTATCCTGTGAAACAACGGTGCCTGTTCAGAACATAGCGGCAGGATACTCGGCAGTAAAAGCGCCACTGAAATCCCATTTTGAGTAAGGTCGTGAGTTCAAATCTAAACGGGGACGCCACCTACCCAGTTCAAAATCTACTATACGATTTTTTCCCAGTCTTTCACAAAATCAAGATATTCTTGCACTGGTTGGCCG
>JBGOXQ010000252.1:0-3675 GCA_041479225.1 Bathyarchaeia archaeon | reverse complement strand
TCCAGGAAACAACAGCCCCATGCATGTCACTAGCGGATCTACCCAGACCATTAGATCAATTATCACCCGCCGAGTTAGACCGCAAAGCCTGCATAGGTAAAGTAATGACCCACACCCTACAATCGTTAACTTCCACCTTTATCGCTAGCGGCTTCCAATGGCTTCTCCCCGTCGCTCTCTCACAAAGTACAGACCCCTTATGGCCTGACCCAGGAGCCTCCATAGACAAACGCATAGAAGTTGACATCTACGGCAAAATCGTCCGAACCACAGCAAGCATGATTATCCACAAACTCGTCGCCTCCAGCCTGGCTTATCCAAAGCTTTTCCTCGTTTCACCTAACATCCGCATCGAGAAGGCTGAGCGTGCAAAGACAGGCAAACACATCTACGAATTCACTCAACTCGATTTTGAAGCCCGTGACGCCACCTCCAAAGATGTCTACGCTCTCGTCGAGAAAGCCCTAGTGGCTCTCCTAACCAGCGTCAAGAAAGACCTCAAACCAGAACTTGAAGCCCTACGATGTGAACCCCTCAAAGTCCCCAAAGCATCATTCAAAATCATAGACAAAGCCGACCTCGAAACCAAATACGGCGCAAAAACATGGGAAACAGGCTTAACCGCAGACATAAAAGAGCCCACGTGGGTAACAAACATACCCAGAGAATTCTATGACTTCGAAGATTTCAAGACAGGCAAATGGGACAACTACGACCTCTTCCTGCCCAAATTTGGAGAAGTCCTCAGCGGCGCAAAAAGAGAATGGCAATACGAAAAAATCATCAAGAAAATCGAACGCGACCAAATCAAAAAAGAAAACTACAAATTGCTGCTGAAACTAGCAAAAGAAGGCAAAATCAAACCCTCCGCAGGTGCAGGCATCGGCATCGAACGCCTCGTAAGCTACGTCACCGGAGTTAAACACGTCGCTGAGACACAGCCTTTCCCAAGAGTTCCAGGAACAGTAAACGAACTCTAAAGTTATGTCAACATCAGCCGCCAAAAACAACACAATCTTCACCCTTTTAGCTTTCTTGCACAAAGTTTATCATTTACCTACGCAACATCAGTGAGGAATAAACTTAACGTGCACTGATATGCTGGCAAAGGCCAAAAACTCGACCTTTGCCACAAGGCACGAATGATAAGTTAAAAGACCCATCAGGTAGACGACAATGAATCCATACTTAGAAACTCTACAGCCCAAACTAAGTCCCGCAGACTTTCAGAAACTTGACGCATTAGACAATCCGACCGTCCACGAATTCATAGCAAAATGTAGCGACCTTTGTCATGCAAACAACATCTTTGTCTGCGGCGACTCCGAAGAGGACCTTGCGTATGTCCGACGCCAAGCAATCGTCACGGGCGAAGAAAAAGCAGTCTTGTCCCAGAAGGGCCATACAGTTCATTTTGACGGCGAATACGATCAGGGAAGAGACCGTATGAACACCAAATACCTCGTTCCAAGGGGAATTTCGCTAAGCAAAGCACTTAATCAGATGGACCGCCAAGACGGCTTAGCTGAAGTCCGAGGACTGATGAAAGACTCAATGAAAGGCCGAGCCATGATCGTCCGCTTCATATCCCTGGGGCCACCTAACAGCGTATTCACAATCTTAGGGTTACAATGCACCGACTCTTGGTACGTGGCGCATTCCGAAGATCTACTCTACCGTTCAGGCTACACTGAATTCGTTAAAGCAGGCCCAAAAAGCGACTTCCTAAGGGTACTTCACTCTTCAGGAAAGCTTAACGAAGACATGGTCAGCGTAGAACACGAAAACAAACGCATCTACATTGACAACATGGACAACACAATCTACAGCATCAACACCCAATACGCCGGCAACTCAGTAGGCTTTAAGAAACTCGCATTCCGACTCGCCATACGCAAAGCCAGCAGCGAAGGTTGGCTAGCCGAGCACATGTTACTCATGGGCGTACACGGACCCGGCGGCAGAAAAACCTATTTCGCAGGCGCATTTCCAAGCGCATGCGGCAAGACTTCAACCGCCATGCTTCCAGGCGAGACAATTCTTGGCGACGACATCGCATACTTGCGCGCAATCGATTCAGTTGCCATGGCCGTTAACGTGGAATCAGGCATATTCGGCATAATTCAGGACGTTAACCCAAAAGATGATTCACTGATCTATAAGGTGCTGACTACTCCAGGAGAAATAATATTTTCGAACATCCTCGTAAAAGACGGCAAGCCTTACTGGCTAGGCATGGGCAGCGAAATTCCAAAAGAAGGGATAAACTACACTGGTCCCTGGTATGAAGGCAAGAAGGATGCCGAGGGCAACGAGATTCCACCGGCTAACAAGAATGCACGCTACGCCGTGGCTCTGAGAGCGCTCGAAAACTGCGATCCTGAACTAGATAATCCGAAAGGCGTGGAGCTGGGCGGCATCATGTACGGTGGACGAGATACCAAAGCTTACGTGCCCGTTCAGCAGAGCTTCGACTGGTGCCACGGAATAATTGCTTACGGCGCTTCTTTGGAAACCGAGACAACGTTTGCCACAATTGGAAAGGAAGGAGTTCCCGAGATAAACATGATGAGCATCCAAGACTTCATTTCCATTCCGCTGGGGCAGAACGTGCGCAATAACTTGGAGTTCGGTAAGAAGATCAAGAAGGCGCCTGCAGTCTTTGGCGTCAACTATTTCCTAAAAGACAAGGATACTGGTAAGTACGTGAATTCCCCCCAGGATAAACACGTGTGGATTAAGTGGATGGAGCAACGCGTCCACGGCGAGGTTGAGGCTGTGAAGTCTCCAACGGGCTGGATTCCCAAATACGAAGACCTGCGCAGGCTGTTCAAACAAGTGCTAAACAAAGAATATGCGAAAGAGGATTATGTGAAACAGTTCACCATACGCGTGCCCGAGAACCTAGGGAAAATAGAGCGTGTACAACGCTTCTACCAGGAAAATGTCTCCGACACACCGCTGGAGTTGTTCGGCATACTCTACTTGCAGCGGGAACGCCTAGCAAAGGCGAGGGCGACCTTCGGCGACTACATCTCGCCTGAACGATTTGAAAGCTGAGCGAGACCATACAATTTGCCTTTGGCAATGGGACATAGCATCGTTGGAGGGCTTTGATGTTTCAAGCGGGCGAGAAGAGTTTCGAATTCGCTCAAATCAAATGTATCCTGGATACTGAGTAGCAATTCACAACGGTTAATTATATTCGGGGACAAACCCATGGCAGTCAGAAAAAGCAGGAAAAGTGACAACCAAATGTTGAATGGCGCAACTCTCAAGAAACCTGGACTCTACACGATAAACCTCGCGGAAATAGAAGGCGAAGGGACTTTCGCCTGTCCCAAGTGTGGAACCGCGATTTCACCAGATGACGAAAGCGAAGAGGTCTACAAGATTGTGGACACCAAGGTAATTAATGATCAACTGGTGGAACTGGTCATTTCGTGCAACACATGCAAAACGACAATTAAGCTGACCGGTTTTGATCAGTCAACGGGTGTTGCTGGCGAAGAGTAAAACTAATTTTAAACATTTTCCTAAACGTAACTAAGCCGATTTTTGACGGGCAGAATAGTTTTTCTCTTTGTTGATCGAGGTACATTTGTGTTCGGTCGGATCCCGACTTCAGCTCAAACCACATTCCTCCCCGCATTCGAGTTAAAGACGAGGCCAAAC
>JBGOXQ010000251.1:0-3684 GCA_041479225.1 Bathyarchaeia archaeon | reverse complement strand
GCTACGCAAGCGGGGTCTTCGCAGAGTCTGCAGGTAACTGCCATGTTGACGAGTTGGTTTTGGCGGACGACGCGGATGCGGGATTTAACGGGGTTGAATGCTTTCTCTTTGGTGAATGAGCAAGCGTACTCGCAGGTTTGGCAGCCTACACATTTGTCAGGGTCCACGGAAACGAATTTGCGCTCGTGCATCTTTACCATTTCGTTTATGCCTCCTGTTTAACTTCGACGATTGTGGACAGGTCGTCCATACAGAGTTCCTTAAGCTTCGCTGTGGTGGGCACGCCTTCAAGGGTCCAGCCGCGAGACTCGTAGTAATCATCTAACATCAAATCCAGTTCATCCTGCGTAACTAATGCGCCTTTGACGGGTCCTTCATCAGGTATGGGTTCATTCATGACTTTCCAGGGCAGGGTGTCGTCTTTTCGGCTTAAGCCTTCGCGGACATTGATAAGTCGGGCTAAGGTGCTGATTCGTTCAGCTGCAACTGCCAGCTCTACAGGAGTCATATCATACCCAGTTACTAAGCTGTAGAGTTTCGCCATTTCAGGCAGTTCCTTGTAGAAGGCACCTCTTGCGTTCTTGCAGACTATAAGCGAGTCAATCAGCGCGTAGGTGTCTTCGAGGTCTTTGACGATTTTGCCTCTGCCTTTCTCAGCTTTCAAGCGGTCAACTTTGCCTTTCATGTCTACGGCGTAGGCGCTGGTTCGGTTGTGGTCGGCGCCTCTGAAAGAAACTGCAAACGCTAATGCTGCGGTTTTAAGGCATCGCAGGTCGTAGCCTGTAACTTCTAAGCCTTTGATGTGCTGGGCAAGTTTGTCTGAGCCTTTGCCGATTTTTTGAGCGGCAACCTTCACGCCGTCAGCGAGGACGTCGCCTATGCCTTCACGTTTGCCCATCTTATCAAGAATTTGCAGCATGGCTTCAGCGTTGCCGAAGTGGGCATCAATTCCGCCGAGTTCTTCGTGTGTTAAGATGCCTTTTTCGTGGCAGTCCATAACGAAACCTACGGTTACACCTGCACTTTGGGCATCCATACCGTAGTAAGTGCAGAGTTCCGCAGCTTTAATTATGGCGTCAAGACGGTCCACGCCCGTGTAGGGTCCCATAGCCCAAAGCGATTCGTACTCGATTCTTGCCATGGTTCCTTTGTAGGGTCCTTCGCGGACAACTGCTTCGTGTTCGCAACGCATGGGGCAGGAGCTGCAAGCGATTATTTTGGCAATGTATCTTTCGTTGAGTGCTTCACCGCTAACTTTCTCCGCATTCTCAAATCTTGCGCTGCCGTAGTTGCGGCTGGGCATACAGTTCTGTGTGTTGTTAATTAGAACATTCTCAACCGTGCCTAAGCCCCGGTATTTCTGGGTGGCGGGTCCTTTCATGCGTTCGTGGAATTCCTTAACCATATCCATGAACGGTTCTGGTTTCGCCACGGTTATGTCGCGGGTTCCGCGAACAGCAATTGCCTTGAGGTTTTTGGAGCCCATGACTGCGCCTAAGCCTGTTCTGCCTGCGGCGCGGGTTTTCTCGTTTATGATGCAGGCTATTTTGCTGAGTTTTTCTCCAGCTAAGCCTATTGAAGCTACTCGCACGTAGTAGTCGCCGATTTCTGTTTTTATGGCTTCCTCGGTTTCAGAAGGGGATTTCCCTGCGAGTTGGGCAGCGTCTAAAAGCTGAACTGAATCGTCATCTATCCACAGGTAAACGGGTTTTTCTGCTTTGCCTGTCAATATAACGGCGTCGTAGCCTGCGCGTTTGAGTTCTGCTCCAAAGGTGCCGTGAGATACTGCTTCGCCGACTCCTCCAGTGGCGGGTGATTTGGATATGAATGCATGTCCGTTGCCTCCTGTGGGGAACATGGTGCCTGAGACTGGACCAAGCGCGAGGACAAGCGGGTTATCTGGGCTCAGCGGGTCAACGCCTGCTTTGGAGTTTGCAAGCCATAAACTCATGCCTAGGCCTATGCCGCCTATGTATTTTTTGGCGGTTTCTTCGTTAAGTTTTTCAGTTCGCGTTTTGCCGTTGGTTAAATCAACGTAAAGGACTTTTCCTGCGTAACCGAGCAAACCTGTTTCCTCCGTTAGATTGTGAAATTAAGTCCGTTGAAAACTATATTAACTTAATGGCTTATCACGCGAAAAAACACGGCTTAACTTCCATGCTCATTCTCGTTATGAACAGGAAACCATAACGCTTTCGGGCGCATCTCATATGGAAATGCCGCTGGAAAAGAGAAAAGAAATATGAGAAACACAGGCAATTCTAATACTCAAAGCAAAAACGCAGGGAATGGCAGATGAAAGTTAACGTTCACTATTTGGGCTTAGTGAAAACCTACACAAACAAAAGCCAAGACGACATAAACCTCAAAGAAGCCGCAGCACTGTCGGACCTTTTGGAAAAACTTGCCGTAACCTTCGGCAAACCCTTCAACCCAGAAGTTTACGAACCCGCCAAGAAAGAAGTCAAACCCACGTTCATGGTCATGGTCAACGGCGTCTTAATCGACCAGCTCAATGGACTGGGCACGAAGTTGAAAGACGGCGACACCATTATCGTCATGCCCCTCATGACAGGCGGATAAGAAAACAAAGACTAAACAAAAGGGAAAAGCGCTCAGAAGCGCTATTTGGAGTTTATTTTGATTTTGGGGTTTCAGCCGTTTGGAACAGGTTCTTCACGGCTTTGGCTCTGGATTTCTGTGCAAGCTGCTCTGCCGTCACGAAAGTCAAAGCTTCTTCGGGGCACCATTTGACGCATTGCGGTTCGCCTTCAGCGTGGTCGGTGCAGCTGTTGCAGGTGAACACAACTTTCTTTTCAGGGTGCATGTTCATGGCGCCGAATTGGCAGGCGGCGATGCACCAGCCGCATCCGTTGCAGGCGTTTTCGTCTACGCGGATTATGCCGCTGTTCTCTTCTTGCGTCAGCGCGTCTCTTGGACACGCTGCTACGCATGCGGGGTCTTCACAGTGCCTGCACGTAATAGCCAAATTCGTTAGTGGCCCCATGCGCATAGCGCGGATTCTTGACTTTGTTGGGTTAAAAGTCTTTTCGTTGACCATACTGCAGGCGTATTCGCAGACGACGCAGCCGATGCATTTCTCAGGGTCAGCAGTTACGAATTTTCTGTCTTGTGGACGTACCATTTCAAGCTCCTCCTACAGGTGCTTGCGCAACAACTTGCGGAGCCGGGTTTTCCTTAATGGCTTTTTCAGCAATATACGCATAGTTGCCTAAACCAACTGCGTTGAGTCTCTCAATCGTGGGGATGCCTTCCGGTGTCCAGCCTCTCGAGGCGTAGTAGTCGTCAAGTCCAACAGCCATTTCTTCGTCGTTAACGCAGACGCCTTTGGCGGGTCCTTCGTCGGGTACTGGGAAGTTCTTTATTTTGTAAGGGACATCGTCGTATTTGCGTGTGCCTTTGCCTTCACGGATGTTGAAGAGGCGGGCGAGGTTTTCGATTCTGTCGCCGTCTTTAGCCATTTCCTCAACTGTTATAGGGATGCCTGTGGCAAGCATGTAATAGTTCACGAGGTCTTTCCAGCCATCATAGTAAGTGCCTCTGCTGAACTTGCAGACGATGAGCGAGTCGATTATGTTGTACATGAGGCTTTCGTCAGTGATCATTTTCCCTCTGCCTTTCTCAATCTTAAAACGGTTCACCTTGCCCTTCACATCAGGCGAG
>JBGOXQ010000250.1:0-3690 GCA_041479225.1 Bathyarchaeia archaeon | reverse complement strand
GAGACTTAAACGTGAGAATGCAATATTGGAAGTAATAAGAGGGCACAAATATGAGATTGCAGACCACAAGATTAGAAACATATCAATCACTTGTAAGATTTGCCAACAAATTCAATCATCAATGTTTGGAATCGTTGACATCACTGGTTCTAATGAGAATGTTTTGATTGAGCTTGGAATGCTATACGGATTCAACAAACCAGTGATAATACTTGTAGATAAGACTCAAAAGACCAAAATCAGAATCCCATCAAATATTATCGGTATTGAGCAAATACGGTATTCTGATTTCGAAGAACTAACCAAGAAATTGAGGAAAACTTTGATTGCTCTTTTCACATTGACAAAGAAACAAGAAGAATATATATTGAACTTAAAGCCAATTTTGGATTTACAAATTCATCGCCTTGAAATTGTTCTAGAGACAAAAAGGCTACCTGAAGGATTCAAAGGGAAGATAATAGATTTTAAGGAAATCAATAACATTGGTTACGTAATCTTGAACAAAGGAAGAAATCAGGGTGTACGAGATAATATGCTTTTTTCGGTTCTCCAAGCTGACAAAAGGGTGAAGGGATCCTATCTGGAAGAACCTGTTGGCATTGTGCTGGTGACGCATGCTCAACAAAAGATTGCTCAATGTCAACTTTGGTCTTATGATCCGAGCCATTCATTCTGGACAAGTACGTTCTATTCAAGGCCTCCAAGAAACTTTGTAAGACCTTATGTTGGAGAGTACAGCATAATGAATGAAGAGGAAATTGAAGAAGCAATAAGCACTTATAAATTGATGCAATCGTATAACTTTATGGAGCGAGATTAGGCAATGTCTGTTCCGAGAAGGGGAGTTGTCCTCAAGGTTATTTCGCCGTACAAAGTTGTAATCAATCTTGGCAGAAAGCAAGGTGTGATGAAGGGTTTGAAATTTATCATTTATGAGCTAGGCGAAATGATAAACGATCCTCAATCGGGGAAACCAATTGAGCAACTTGAGATAGTTAAAGCTACGGTTGAAATAACTAATGTACAAGAGGATATTTCGACCGCGGAAAGCCTAACAGTTGAAAAGAAATTTTATAATCCTCGTATGGGGCCGTACCCGTCCACAATAGAAGTGAAAGAAAGACTGCCCGTTGGAGAAATGCAAGAACCAAAAATAAACCCTATATGCGTCGGAGACCTCATTAGGCAGCTATTTTAGCAAGCGATCCCACGGCGAGTCATCCCTGCAGCGTTATAAGTTGTTGGCGTAATCAGAGTTTCTCCCTTTACATAAATGCCCTCACTGATAGAAATCTATCTATAAGTGTCAAGCGCCACGGTGCTGTAAAAGTCTATTAGTCTGAACTCCGAACTGTAAATGTTATTATAAGCGTGCTGGTGCCCGCGTTTGCTTAACATAATACAAACTCTAATCCTCGGCTTAATCCAAGGCGTGTCAGAATGGCTACCCATATCCAGCACCGCCCATCTGAAGCTGGCGGGGGACTTCTTCAACCTGACTGTGACGCCCCTGTTTAACATAATCCTCCACTTGGGAACACTTGTTGTTCTGGTTTTCTTTTTCCGAAAAGACATCAAAAACATCCTCTCTGCCCTGATGCATCGGGATTTCAAGTCAGAAAGCGGCATGCTAATCCCCCGCATAGTCGTTGCAACCATACCCACCGCAATCATAGCCATAACATACGACCTTTATCTCCAAGACAGCTTTGGAACAATCGGCATAATCGCGGTCACGTTCCTCATAGGCGCCACCCTCGTCTACTCCACAAGGTTCGCTAAAGAAAACGTGGACGCGTTGCCGTACAAAATTGTGCTGCTTATGGGTATGGCACAGGGCTTCGCCATTTTCCCCGGACTCTCACGCAGCGGAGTAACCATATCTACCGCTTTGCTTTTGGGTTTGAAGAGGGAAAAAGCCTTCAAGTTCTCGTTCCTGCTGAGCATCCCAGCTGTTCTAGGCGATTTTGCAGTTGAAACTTACATGGCGCGAGACTCGCTTTCAACCGTTGGAGTAAACGGGCTTGATGTTGTGGTGGGTTTTGCCGCGGCAGCTATAGTTGGCTACTTTGCCCTTAGACTTGTCTCAAGAATAGTGAGGGGCAAGAAGTTCCATTACTTCGCCTTTTACACTTGGGCACTCGGCGCGGCACTGTTAGTTTGGACATTGTGGACAATGCTTCATTAGCCGAGTGAATTCACGGGTTAAGTACTAAATCGCCACGAGGTTTTATGCTTAACCTTATAAATTTGCCCTCTGTCTAGATTTGGAAGACGCGCGGGAAACTCTGCATGGCATCCATGATCGAGCTAATAATCATTTTTCTAACTTCATTGGGATTCAATCTTATCCCTTTCGCTGGACCATCGAACCTGCTAATAGCTTCGAACGCAGTCTTACTAATAGAAGCTGACGCGTGGACTCTGTTAGCTATTGGTTTCTTGGTTGCTACGGGTGCATCGGTAGCGAAGAGCGTACATTACCTCATAACATTTTTTGTAAGCCAGCACTTGAGCGAGAAGCGAAAGCAGAGATTAGACGAGCAAGCTGCGAAGGTGAAACGCTGGGCTTTCCTACTGTTGTATGTGGCTGCTGCCACTCCGATTCCTGATGAACCCGTGGTTATTCCGCTTGGACTCATGAAGTACAGTCCTACTAAGTTCTTTGCCGCTTTTTTCTTAGGCAAGTTAACGATAACGATTGCAGGCGCGTTCTTTGGTGCCTGGACGAAGAGCACTTTCTTGGAGTGGTTGAGCCCTGAAGTGATGATTGTGCTCTCTATAGTTCTAACAATAGTGATAACGGTTATTCTGTTGAAGGTGGATGTGGGCAAACTGGCGCAGAAAATCCAAAAAATGCTGAAGAAGAAGCCCAGCGCACAGAAAAACGGCACCGACTTATCGACTACTCAGTAGAGTTGCTGATTGAATGGGAAAACCTAAATATCGTTCTCGCTTACTCCGCATAATAGAAAGTACACGCAAACGGAGAATTTGAATGTCTCAGAAATGCCGAAGATACTCGTTGAAAGCCAAAGAAGCCAAACAAATCTTAGAACAGGCTACACAAAAACTACACATCAACCTCGAAGCAATGGTTGAGGCAAAAGCCAACGTTGAAACGGTGGAAACTGACTTCGGCGAAGTCTTGCTCATTGAAGGAAAGCCGATGTTTTTCAAGATTGGCGGAGAGGTTTCTCCGACGCTGCTGGCCAAAGAGATTTTGGCGCAAATGCCTAAGGTTGTGGTTGACATGGGTGCTATTCCGCATGTGTGCAACGGCGCAGACATCATGGCTCCAGGCATCGTGCGTTACGAGGGCGAATTCAACAAGGACGACTTTGTGCTCGTAATCGATGTTAAGCATAGTAAACCGCTTGCCCTTGGAAAAATTCTGTACAATACCGAAACCGCGAAGAATACTAAGAAAGGCGTCGTCGTCAAGAACTTCCATTACGTAGGCGACGTGGTCTGGAACATTATCAAGACGTTGGCGGAGTAAATGTCTTTCAGGGCACCGTGAACTTTGTCCTGCGGCAGTCTATGCAGACGGCAACTATCTTCACATTCTGGGCAGGTTGCTGTGTTCCCAGCAGGCCTTTGGTGAGCACGGTCACGTAGCCTACGGGTTTTCCGCATTTCTGGCATTTTACGGGTTTGGCTTCACTCGTTTGTGGCTACTTCCGT
>JBGOXQ010000249.1:0-3708 GCA_041479225.1 Bathyarchaeia archaeon | reverse complement strand
TGCTTGACAACTTTCTCATCCCACTTACAACTTTAAAGCATATGTAGCGCCTTTTATGCTTTCTTCAAGTTGGGATGGATAAATTTAATATATCTTAGAAGCCAACAAGCATGTATGTCGAAAGTTTTTAGAGCTCTTATTCTGACGGCGGATAAGTTTGAGGATATGGAGTTGTTCTTTCCGTATTTTCGCTTGCTTGAAGAGGGCATAGCAGTTGACGTAGCCGCGCCCAAGAAGGGGCACATCGAGGGAGAGCACGGTTACGATTTGGAAATCGAGAAAACCTTTGATGAAGTTAACCCCGCGGATTATGATTTATTGTTGATACCTGGGGGTTCGCCAGATGGAGCTCCCTCAGTAGTTAGAAAGGACCCCCGTGCGCAGGCTATTGCTAAGTATTTTTTCAGCTCCAACAAACCCGTCTGCTCAATATGCCATGGTCCTTGGCTTTTGGCTTCGGCAGGCTTAGTAGCTGGAAGGCGCTTGACTGGTTACTGGCACGATGGCGTTCCAGAGGACATAAAGAAAGCAGGCGGCAAATACGAAGACAAAGAAGTAGTTGTTGACGGCAACCTTGTTACTTCACGCTATCCCGGAGACTTGCCTGCATTCATGAGGGAAACAATGCGGATAATCAACAAAATCAAAAAATAGGCTTACTCAACCCGCTATACAACTCCAAAACATCCGCTGCCCCTTTTATGTTTTCCCCAAATTGCTTTTGAGTTACCTGAGCGAGTAAGTAGTTTTTTATTCTCTCTGCAATACTTAGTTATTGGGGATTGTTTTGACTGAATCCGCTATTTTGAACAAAATTAAGGGTCTAGAAGCAAAGCTTGACCAAATAATAGACCACCTGAATCGCATCGACCGCAGGTTAGATGAAATACAGGCTAGACGAAATACAGCGTGAACCTGCCATAAGGCACGCTTGTTTTTTCTTCGATGAACTGCCAAAATATTCGAATAAAGTTATCTAGATGATTTAGGTTTTCTTTTGTTGGGTAACTTAACTTAACAGTATCGCTTAATCCAAAACTTTTTAAGTGGTTCATTGCAACGAGGATAAATTAAAGGGATAAGAAATGAGCAAACTAGATTTAGTTCCAAAGAAGAAGAGGCTTAATGTTGGAGTAATTGCAGTTGCTTTAATTGTAATAATTGTTGGCGCAGCTTCATCTTATTGTTTAAGTAGCGCAAGTGCAACACCTACTACGTCAAGTCTGGCTGGCACATATTCTTCAACAACAGGATACACGATAGTTCTTTATGCAAATGGCACGGGAATATTCAGTTCACATTCTGGCACATGGAGCATAGACAATGAAACCACTTTCGAAGGTACATATACAATACTATTCGCACCTAGAACCGATTATTTCACAATCACAAATAATGGTTTCATCGCAGCAGAAACAGGAAATGTATATGTTAAAACTACGTCTGCTTCTCCGACCCCGACAGTGCCCGAGTTCAGCAACGAATCGCTCGCTTTAATCGTGACTATGATAGCAGTCGCAACTTGCACAGTTGCTTTAGCAGCAAAGAAAGCGAAAAAAACGATTTAGTCAACAGGCACTTTGACAAACAACAAGAAAACTAAAATTCGAAAAACTCTCTTTTTTTTATTGAACGTAGGAGAAATCTGAAAAAAGTAATTTCGGGACAAGGCAGCGCGCTAAAGTTAATGAGAGAGTTAGGTAGAATTCAAGAGTGTTTGACTGAAGGTGAGGAATTCTCGGAGACCCGTCTTTCCTTTCTTGGGCTCAGGTTCCCACTTACCCGACAACCCTACACAACCCACCATACAACCCCAAAACAACCCCAGCCCCTATAACGCTTTCCCCAAACTAAACGACTGCATAACGCGACGAAATCACAAACAAACTGCGCCCGTTTCCATTTCATTAGGTTTAGTAGCGACTTAAATTAATAAAAATACACCTTAACTGGATGTATCTGACTAAGTGATCATCACACACGCTAAAAACTGTATCCCGCGTTAATATCGTGCGGGTCAAAAAGCTTCGCTAGAAATTCTACTCAATTCCGAGCCGAAACGATGTTAAAAAATCCGAAATTATAACTAATTGTCCTTTTTCTTCATGAACGCCAATGCTCTTTTTGGTAACCTACTTTGTACAACGAAAAATGAGATTGAAGTTTGACGCCCTTTTTGCTTGAATAGTCTTTTATATGAAGAACAACAAACAGGGTGAACCATGAGTGATTATCAAATTAAGGTTGGAAATAAGCAAGCGCGTCGAAGCGTAAGGGATTACCGAATCTTAAGTTATTCTGTGGAGATGTCACATGAAGGGCTAAAAGAACACAAGATTATTTCGGCACCCACTGAACAAATGCTTGACGAGAAAATTATTTTACAGAAACGTAAATGGATAGAAAAATGGGGAAGAGAAGCCAGTCTAGACGAAGCTAATAGAAGAACAGCAGACGCTGTGAATGCGTTAAAAGATGTTGAAGATATTCTCGCGAATTCGTTATCAGTTAATCATGAAGTAAACTGGGAGAGTTTAAAGAAAAAAGGAAAATACCTTGAACAAATACCTTCCAAACCATCCTCCACTCTTTTAGAGGTATACCCAAGTAAACCTGTAAAAGAGGAGCCAAGATTTTCCTTCGCTGAAAACATGTTTAAATCGAAAAAAGAATTGAAAATCAGAGAATACGAGGACAAATACTTAACCATTTTAACAAATTGGGAGAAGGAAAAAGCGGCTGTAGATCAACATAATGCTCAATTAGATTTGGATTTTCAGAGAGAATTGAAAACGTGGGAAAAAGAAGTATCCCACTGGGAGAGTCGAAAGAAAGCATTTCTAAAACAGCAAGAAGAGTTTAACGCTAACATAGATCAAATGAAAGAAAAATATTTGTCAAAAAATGTGGATTCAGTCTTGGAATGCTGTGACATCGTTCTGAACAATTCCAAATATCCTGAGTCTTTTCCAAAGAATTTTGAAATTGAGTATAATCCAGAAAACAGAAGTCTAATAATAGAATATGAGTTACCTTCGCAAGAAGATATTCCAGCAATAAAAGAAGTAAAATACAACGCATCAAAAAAACAGCTGAAAGAAATTTTGATCCCCGAAAATCAGTTAAATAAACTGTTTGATGATGCTATCTACAAAATCACGCTTAGGACGCTTCACGAGATTTTTGAATCAGATGTAGCAAATGCAATTGACATTATCTCTCTTAACGGTTGGGTTAAGGCAATAAACAAAGCTAATGGCAAGGAAGAAAACAATTGCATACTAAGTATCCAAGTTACAAAGAACGAGTTTACGAATATTGATTTGTCAAAAGCAGATCCTAAGACATGCTTTAAAACCCTGAAAGGAGTTGCGAGTAGCAAATTGAGTACGCTGACTCCGATTCAACCAATTCTGCAAATTAGCCGTGAAGATAAAAGATTCGTGGATAGTTATGAAGTAGCGGATACTGTGGATACGTCAACAAATCTTGCTGCAATGGATTGGGAGGATTTTGAGCATTTAATCAGAGAGCTGTTTGAAAAGGAATTTCAAGTTAATGGTGGAGAAGTAAAGATCACACAGGCAAGCAGAGATGGCGGCGTCGATGCAATAGCTTTTGATCCTGATCCAATTAGAGGTGGCAAAATTGTCATTCAAGCAAAGAGATACACTAACACCGTTGGTGTTTCAGCAGTAAGAGACCTGT
>JBGOXQ010000248.1:0-3713 GCA_041479225.1 Bathyarchaeia archaeon | reverse complement strand
GAATTTGAGAGTGGTCAAAGGAACCTTGACTATCTCCTTTATTTTTTGGAGACCCACATAAGACAGCAGGACTTAAGCGAAATGCCGAACTTAGACCCCGCCACTGTAGCTGAACCAAGCGCTTTTCAGCGCTTCATCAACTTTGCTTTTGGTTCCTGCGTCTTCTTTCAGAATTTTGTTAGCTCTCGACAGTGTGAAGTAGCAGGCGCTGCAAAGAGTAGCCACGTCCATCTGCATTTTTTCCGCTAAAGCCAAGTTTCGAGCTGCCAAAGCAATAGAGTAGAGCGGCTTGTAAGAATATACTGCATCTATGGCTCCGCAACAGTTCCAGCCAGGGATTTCAACTAGCTCTATGTCCAGAACCTTGCTGATTGCCTTGGCTGAATCTTCGTACTCTTTTGCCGTGGATTTAACAGAACATCCTGGGTAAAAAGCGTACTTCATTGAGATTCCTTCTCTTTGGTTTTTTCAAGCATACTGCTGAGTGAAGAGGTCTGTTCGGTTTTCGGTGCCCTCAGTTGCATTTTTCCTTTTTTCATTAGTCTCAATCCTAGACTAGCATTGTGGCGAAGACTGTTAAAATCTGTCATATCTAAGAGTTTAACGAGAAGCTCAGGCTCATGAAGTCTTCCATATTTGTTTATGACTTCAAAGAAATACTCGTGAAACTTCGAGTTTGCCGCGTTCTTAACCAGATTCTCTTGAATGGCTTTGTTTCGGAGAGACATCATAAGCGTCGTAAAGCTCACATCTCTGGGGCAACGGGTGGCGCAAGTGTAACAAACTGAGCAAACCCAAATTGTTGAGCTGGACAGGACCTCTTCTTTCATGCCCAGATTTATCATTTTTATAATTTGCATCGGAGAATAATCCATGGCGAACCTAGTGGGGCACCCACCAGCACATGAACCGCACTGAATACATTCAAGTATTCTTTCGCCCCCTGGCATTTTCATGACTTCTTTAAGGAAATCCCGTCCAGATTCCTGACGCACAACTAACTGAGTAGTTTTCGCTTCTATGGCAGGTTTGTCTTTTTCATGCGACAATTTGCTCACCCTCAAGGTATTTTTTGACTTCTTCACGTTTCTCTCGGGTTATGGGGCTTAATTTTTTGACTCGCTCTACAAAGTCGTCGAAGAGAGCCAATATCTTTTCGTATTGAGGAAGAGTCGTGGTGGTAGACTGTAGCCTAAGGGGCGATATTCCAAATTTGCCCAAATCTTTCTTGAACTGGATAACACGTTCTCTCACCTTATCCTCTTTGAATATACTGTCATCTCCCTCAACAAAGACAATACCGTCGGCCCCTGCTGCGAAAGCATGAAGAACATGTTTGATCCCCAAACGGCCTATGCTGGGAACTCTTACAATTCTTACTTCAGGAGAATAGCTTCGCCTACTTTGTCCGCCTAAGTCGGCTGAACCATAAGCCGTCATTTTCTCCACGAAAGCGATTATCTTGGGTGCTGTCTCTTCGCCTTCAGAGATTCCTTTGATCTGAGCAATCAACTGTTCTTCAGTGGTGTTTTTCAGATCTATAGCTTCTTTTGGACAGATTGGAACGCATATACCACAGCCGATGCAGGAGACGGGGTCTATGATGACTTCGCTTTTCGCTTTTCTTACAGCTTTAGTGGGACATTGATTAATGCAAATTCCGCAGAGGTCGCATTTCTCGGGAATCAGATAGGCCACTTCAGGAGATACTGATATTTCGCCCTTGCCTAGAAATGTGGCAACCTTAGAAGCTGTGGCCATGGATTCCATTGTGGTTTCCCGTACATCCTTCGGACCTTGAGCAGCCCCAGCTATGTAAATGCCCTCTCTCTTAGTTTCAACTCCTCTGAGTTTGTGATGAGCCTCTAAGAAGAAGCCATCAGTTCCCAAGTCAATGCCAAGCATTTCAGCCAGTTCTTTGGCTCCTTTGTTGGGAACAACAGCGGGACTGAGCACAACCAAATCGAAGGACTCTTCAACATGCTTCCCCAACAACGTGTCCTCTGCTTTCACTATAAGGGAATTACCGTTTGGTATAACTTCAGCCGCCCGTCCTCTTACAAAAATGGTGAGATGCTCTCTAGCTTTTGCATAAAATTCCTCGTAACCCTTACCATGCGCCCTTACATCAGTATAGAAAATCCAAGGCTCTGCCCCCTGCACTGTCTTATCTAGCAACAAAGCCTGTTTTATGGCAGTCATGCAACCTATCTTGCAGCAATATGCACATCCGTCGGCAGTTGCTGAGCGACTTCCTACACAAAGAATGAATGCCACTTTTTTCGGTACTTCGCCGTTTGAGGGCTTATGAAGGCCTTGCAGCATGAGTCTTTCGAACTGAAGGTTAGTTATGATATCTGGGTGAAAGCCGAAGCCGTATTGACCAACAAGCTTTGGGTCCATTAGGTTGTAACCTGTGCTCACGATTATGGCTCCAACTTTCAAATCTAGGAGTTCCTCTTCTTGTTTGAAGTTGATGGCTTCACTCTTGCAGAACTTTTCGCAAATCCTGCAAACACCTTGTGTAAGGTATAGGCAATGATCTTTGTCTATGACAGAAGCGTTGGGGATGGCTTGTTTGAAGGGTCTGTAAATGGCTTTATCTTGAACTAGATTTTCTTCAAAACTGCTTGGTTTCTTAACTGGACACTTATTGGAACATTCTCCGCAGGCAATACATTTCTTTAAGTCTACATATCGTGGTTTCACTTTGATCTTCACTTCAAAATTCCCTGGAGAACCCCCGATGGCGACTGGTTCTGCGTTAGTGAAAATCTTTATGTTTGGATGCTGTGCTACCGATACCATTTTTGGTGTCAAAATGCAGGCTGAACAGTCAAACGTTGGAAAAATCTTGCTGAGTTGGGACATGTGGCCGCCTATGCTTGGGTTTCTCTCAGCCAGGTAAACTTGATAGCCTTTATCGGCTAATTCAAGGGCGGAGAAAATTCCTGCTATACCCCCTCCAATCACCAATACACTTTCAGTTACCTTCAGATTCTTTGGAGTTAGAGGCTCTAGATATCGAGCCCGCTGCACAGCAGCATTTACAAGCGCGATGGCTTTGTTCGTCGCCTTTGCCTTATCGTCATGAACCCAGCTACATTGCTCTCTGATATTGACCATTTCCAAAAAGTAGGGGTTCATTCCAGCTGACTTGACAGCCTGTCGAAAGGTGTCCAAGTGCATCCTCGGAGAACAAGAGGCCACCACCACTCGATCTAAACCTTGGTCCTTAACAGCCTTTTTTATCATATCTTGCCCGGGATTGCTGCAGACGTATTCGAAAGTTTCGGCAACTTTCACTTGAGGTAAGGAACCGATGACTTCCTTAACGTGGGCGACGTCCACCGTATCGCTGATATTTCCGCCACAATGACAGATGAAAACCCCAACTGAAGGCTTCTCGGACACAGGACCACCAACTATACCTTGGAATATGTTCTTCTATGTAAGAAGTATTTAAGATTTAATCCTATCATGTAATTCATAATATTCCCATGTAAAGAATAGAAGCTGACTA
This sequence comes from Bathyarchaeia archaeon, assembly GCA_041479225.1. Classification (GTDB taxonomy): domain Archaea; phylum Thermoproteota; class Bathyarchaeia; order Bathyarchaeales; family Bathycorpusculaceae; genus JADGNF01. Next base: position 190 of record JBGOXQ010000248.1, on the reverse strand, counting down.
ATGCGTGCGCGGAAGCATGAAATTTAATATAGGTCTTATTATCTATCTGTCTCTGGGGTATCGGGATGGTTGATCTGATAACATGGCACTCGATGCTTGTTGAATTGCACGGCGGCATGCTGACGTTAGCAGCTGTCTGCATCGTTGCAACTATCGTCGCTAGGACACATTTGAGAATGCGGAGAACCAG
>JBGOXQ010000247.1:0-3790 GCA_041479225.1 Bathyarchaeia archaeon | reverse complement strand
GGTTGACTAGTTTGGCAAGTGCTTTAACGTACTTTCCGACGCTTAACCAGAATTTTAAATTCCCCGAAACAGGTTTGCCCAGTTCTTTCAATGTCACGTTATCTTTTTGAGTTAGTTCACTGCGCCAAAAGTCATGACAAACACCTGTGACAAATTCTACTCGGGTTTCTTCGTCAGCGAGCCCTAAGGCGAGGTCAGCCATGAGTCTTTCTGCTCCACCAACGAAGTGCATGCCCGGATGAATGATTGTTATGTGCTTAAACTTCATAATTTTTATCCTCTTGGCGAAGTTTCTTGGAGCGCATGAATTTCAATCCTATAGCTATCAGGGTTGTTCCAACAGTTGCAACTATGAATCCTTGTTGTATGTACCCTAAGCCAAGGTAACTAAGTGTGTACTGGCTGCCTGATTCATCCATGGTGAACAAGGAGCCGTAGTTGAAAATGCATATACGTGGGGCTTCTCCACTTTGACTGGAGAGTTTCCAGTATTTGTCGCCTGCCTCAAGGAAAGCCAAATAGCGTGACGTGACTGAGACTGAATATTCTGAGCCTGAATGCATAGAGTAGTTTGGAACGTCAGCAACGGGGAAGTCGAGGAAAGGCATTTCGGGACCACTCGCATAGTTGTTCAGCTTAGCCATATTAAATATAACGTCGCCGTTTTCTGCATCGATGGATATGTTGTGGTAGCCCTGCGCAAACATAAGAGGTCCAAGGTTAACCTCTGCGAAGAAACTGTTAACAGTCTTGTTTACCGAAACATCCTGAACCACGTCATCAACTTGCACTTTGACTGTGGCGGATTCAGTGGGGTTCTGGAATGTTAAGTTCAGAGTGTAAGTGCCTTCGTTGAAGACGTAGAACTGGGTTTGAACGCTTGATTTTGAGAGCGTGATGAGTCTTCCGTTGTTAGCCTCCGCGTTTACCACGAGCGCAATGCTGCTGTAGTTCCAGGCGCGGTCGTCGAAAAGATAAACTTCTCGCGCATTGGAAGCCTTAAGCAAAGTGGAGATATTTTGAGCCGCTTGGCTGACTAGAGTCTCGGGGATTGCAGTGATTTTTGAAATCGCGGCTGAGCCGCCTAAGTTTGAGATTTGGAGTTTGCTTTGCGGATTGAGGTTTTGCCTGCCGAGGTCCAGCCATATGTAAGAGCCATCTACTGAGCGTGTTGGTGTGAAGACGTTGAGCGCGGAGTTATCTACCTCGAAGTTTATGCCTTGAGAATCTGGCAATCCATTGTAGACTTGGACTAAGAGGCGGTAATCGCCTGAATTCCCAATGTTAAGGGGCACTGTGACTGCGTTTGCGCCTTCGGTGTAGATGTATCCATCTGGAGCCACATTCAAGTCTCCCCCGCTAACATACCAAGTCAGAGCTCCACTAACCCATTTGTCGGTTGGATTCGACGAGACAGGCACGTAGTTCCAAGGTTTTACCACGTATTTGCCGTCTAGATAAGCTGTTAGCAGATTCCAGTATGGGTCGCCCTGAAAGAAAACGTACTGTGAATCGTTGATTAGAGTGTTGATTAATCCGATGTTGTCGTCTGCAAATGCAGCGGGGTAACGGCTGAAGTCGAAATTCATGTTTACAAGAGATATCAACGTGTCTCTGTCACCGACGATGAGCGAAAGCTCTTTAGCCTGATATAACGTGGGCAGAAAGTTGGGGTTTTTGTAGACCAAAACGGAAGTGAAGTTTGCTTCCAGCGGTAAACCGTTTTGGCTGCTCCATGCGGCAAGGGTGTTTTGCAAGGAGAAACCTGACAGTTCACTTTTGTTTGCGGGCATATCGGCGTTAAGTCTCAGAATAAGATATTTCACTCCCAAGATGCTCAGGAGTTTGCCCCAGTCGCTTGTTCTGTTGGAATAAAGCGCCGAGTAAACCCATCGTGTTAAGCTTGCCGACTGCGTTAAGTCTTGCGAACTCTGCAAGTCCACGGTTGGTTTCGGTTGAAGCGCCACGTACGGGTCGAGGAACTCTCGGGGTGCCCAAGTGTAGTTGGTTGCCCAATTCGCTGGAGGGAAGAAGGCTATGCGGAAATCGCCGTTCTGATTTGCAAGCCAACTGTTAAGGTCTTGATATGCCGAGGGAATGTTCACTGTGCCTACTTTGCCTGCTAAATCACCCGTGGTAAACTGCCATGAAGATCCCACGATTAGAAACGAGACAAGCAGGATTGGCAGAACTTTGCGCAACCGCGGTCGGTTCTTAGATATGTAAATCTTGAGGCCCTCAGCAACCACTGCCAAGAAGAATGCGACGCAAATTGCGGAAAGCATGAAAAATTTGTTTATTTCCCTAAACATTCCTAGACCTGGAACGTTGTCAAAAAGCCAGTAGTATATTGGTGTGGCAGGCGGAACCGCTAGAAGGAATAAAATGACGCTTATGAGTCCAAGCATGCCGAAAAAGTGAATATGCTGACTGCTCGGGCGTAGTAGACGCCATGAAGAATCTTTGCTTTCCCCTCCGCTTCTCCACCAATGATAAAGTCGGGTGAAGCCGCTTTTCCACCACAAGAACATCAAACCTAAGAAAGTTAAAGTTACCAAAACGAGTTGAGGGACTATTGTTTCCTCGATCTGCGTCTGCGAAATTGCGATGGTTGTTTCTTCGGCTCTAGTTGCAATTACTGGGAGGTTCACCAGAGCAAGTTGATAGAAGAATGGGAAAGCCGCCACCAAGCTGACGAGCAGTATGATGCCAACCTGGGTTGCTCTTGCCAGGAAACGCTTAACCCTGTGTGCTCGTCCAGCGAAGATTACTTCGTAAAGGGCATACAACAATTCTAATATGATAAACATGTAGGCTACCTGTGGACTCGTGTAAATCATCAGCGCAGTGAGTAAGCCGCAGAGGAACATGCTCAGTCTGCCGCCTTCCTTCATCACCTTGAAGAAAAACAAGACCGCGAAAGGCAAAACAGCATAAGCCAAAAGTACCGTGTTATGCCCATACTCCCAACGCGTCAAAGTAAACGGGTTAAACACCATGTAAAGTCCAGCCACGAAGCCAGCAACCTTAGATTTAAGCAGATAATTGAAAGCAAGATAGAAACCAAACCCCGACAGTGTCATCAGACTAGCCAGCAGAATCTTGCCCGCTAAGGTAACTGAGCCTAAGAGAAGAGATAATGCTATGAGAGGTGCATTGTAAACGGCGTTTCCAGTTAATAGGCTTGGGGTGCCCAAGTTAGTAACGGGGTCCCAGGGGAAATTGTATGGGCGAAACATCTGGTCAAGCCTGTAAATTGGCGCAAGGTCCTTGAAAGCGACGGGGTCGATGCTGGCGAATAAGGTTCTTAGGCTAAACACAGAAATGACGATGAATAGAAGGAGTATCAGCAGATGCATCTTATCGAAGGATGAAGAATGAATGCGTTTTGCCTTCATTTTGGTGTTCTAGTCCGTGAAGTGTATTGAGGAGATAATTTCCATGGCTATGTATTTAAGGTATGCAGAAGTTTACGCTGCAGCTTTCTCACGAGTCCGAGTGGAGAACGCCGAAGGTATCCCGCTGTTGAGGACAGTTAGTTGGGATTTGCATTGATAAACTAAACTCAGGTCCAACGTGCAGAGGACAGTTTATATAATCAAGACCACAAAGAAGTCTGGTTGTTATTGGTGACTTTTATGGCGTCTGAAAAATTGTTAGAACTCTTGAATAAGGGAATAGCGCGTGAACTTCAAGTTTCCATCCAGTATATGTGGCAGCATATACAGGTCACAGGACTAAACGGTGCCGTGGTGGAGTCTACTTTCAGAGAAATCGCCATCGCAGAAAT
>JBGOXQ010000246.1:0-3802 GCA_041479225.1 Bathyarchaeia archaeon | reverse complement strand
AGGCATAGAAACTAAAATGGAGGTATGACAGTCTATTGAACCCAATCAGACTCAATAAACTGAAGATTATTAGCAGTATTCCCCCTATAATCGCTAAGTAGTATGCTACTTGAGAAACAGATATTCCAGACATGTTCTAATTCACCTCCTTGAAAATTAACAAACTATTAACTAACATCTTTTAGCTGTTACCTTTCGGTTGCTGGTCATTAAGTATAATCGGGGTTCTTGATTCTCGTTTTAGATAAGCCACTACTTCAAAACTTTGATTAATTTGAAGCGCCACAATAGAAACCAATTCCCACCCATCTGAACCATATTTATTCAACAACTCTTCTTGTGTTTTGACACCAGCATCTAGTATTCCTTTTACCAGAGCAATTGAAACATATTCCCATTTTGTCATGTTTCTTACCTCTAACAACATTTATTTTCTGCAGAACAGAGATTAACTAAGTAGTATTTTTCTTTTGAGGTTGACCAAGTTTGAGTTACCGACCACGCTACAACAACTACTATCAACCTGTTCGGCTTGCTGGTTTGCAGAGAACGCATAGCGGCAAAAGCAACAATTCTAGCAACTATGATGATGCACTGAGAGCATCCTTCACTTTTCTATTGCTCTCTTTCCTCTGCCTTGTAAGTCCTCTTTGAAAGCAGGTTTAAACACTTTAGTGCGCGAGTTGCTTTCCCCGACTTGGAAGGTGTATTCATGGAAAAAACTGTTCCATCATACAGAATGGCATTAGAGTTTGAGATTGAACGCTGGAAAGGTTTCAGAAAAGCTCTGCTTAGAGAAGAAGACAAAGAGGCCTTCGAGGCACTGATGGATATGTGCAGGAACAACGCCATGGCAAGCGGCAACGCTTGCAACCCCATCATCTTTGAACCCATGGTGCTGTCCATTCTTTTGGCACAGCAAAAAAGATTATGGAAAATTGAGTGCCAACTAAACGAAACTTACTAGCAAGAAAGCAGTACTTAGCCAAATCACGTTTTCATAAGCTAAAGCCCAGAAAATAATAAGAGACATAACGCAGAGAGGCTTTGAACCGTTTCAGCTTAGTCTTATCCCTCAAAATATTCAAAAATTATGAGAATGAGAAAAAAATAGAAAGGGGCAACCTGAACAGCTCAGGTTGGCTTTCTTCTCAATACTACCACTGCGATCGCGATTGCCGCCAGTATTACTATGACTGCTACTGCGAAGAAGAGCAAGAGGGTTGTCTCCGAAAGTGTTGAAGATGCTTGTCCTGCTGCGCCAACTTGGAGAATAGCTTGTCCACTGGACCATTTGTAGTCGTTTGTTCCTTCGAAGCGTGCCACTATCTTGTATGTCCCTTCATTTGGAGGAGTCCATGTTTGCATGAAGCTTCCATCAGAGGCAGTGCTCGTTGTCGCAAAGTCAGTCCAGGTTCCATCTTTGACGTAACTTAGTATCACTTGAGCTCCTGAAACCAAGGGAGACTGTTCACCAGGATATTGCTGGCTGAATGGAGACATATCCGTTACTGATCCTGAGATGACTACGTTCTGACCTGAAGTTGATTGCGATGAAGTCACAGAAATGCTAGTTGTTGTAGGTCCTGCACCCCAACACCAAATCTGGTGAAACGGTGTGGGTGAGTACAGGTTTCCGTCAGCAGTCCAAACGTTAACGCATGTTTGGGGTGTTAGGTATTTCCAGACAAAAGCTCCTGTATCTGCATTAACGCAGTACATGTACCCAGCGTAGGTTCCTGCTAATGGAAAGCCTTCATAGGGCGCTGCTGCTGAAGAGAAGTACACCTTATCACCAGCGATAATGGGATTGTAGTAATCCAATGGTCCCGCAGCTTGGAACTCCCAAATTTTGTTGCCGTTCGCTGCATCCAGGCAGTAAAGTTTTGCTTCGCTTCCTCCGGCTACGTAGAGTTTTCCGTTTGAAACCGCGACGTTATTTAAGTAGTCTCCTTCAGTGACGTGTTCCCATAAGAAATCGCCAGTATTTGCATCTAAGACTTCAATTTTGTTGGTTTCCAGAGGGAAGTAAGCTCTGCCTTCGGCGATAACAGGATGCTGGTAAAACACGTCATTTTCTCCCGCAGAAGCAGGCAACGTGAAATTCCACACTAAATCCCCAGTAGCAGCATTCGCGCATGAAACCCACTTTGAAGCATCAGGAGCGCCATAGACCTTACCGTCATAGTAGGATATTCGTTCGCCAACATTTGCCGACTCCCAAACTTTCTCTATTCTCGTCTGCTCATCATAGGTAAATTTGTAGCACGTGGTAACTATTGGGTCCGTATTATGAGAGGTAAGATACGCCGCATAGGAGTTTGCAAAGACAGTTCCTGGGGGACAAACTAGAGAAACCCTGCTGGCTTCAGGTGATAGCCACTCCAAATTTCCCGATTGGAGTCCAACCGCCATAGTTTTCCTTGCATCGCCCCAACCAGCCAAAACCAAGTTGCCCATAAGATGAACGAAATTATCATTGTTCCAAGGACCAAGGATCTGGTTCCCTGTATCGTTCGGCAAAGCAAGAGGCAAGTTGTACTGCCAAAGCGTTTCCCCTGTGTTGGCGTCAAGAGCATATAGAGCATTCTGGTCCATACTCACGGTGTAAACTGCTCCTTTATCCACTACTCCAAAGGCCCAATTGTGAAGCGCTAAGTCTTTACGCCACAATGTATGATTTGTCTGCGGTCCGGGGCTGGCTGTGTAGCTCGTTCGCTCCGAATTGCCGCCTGGTGAACAAGTCCAAGGATAATTTGTTATTCCTGACGTCGGCAGCCAAGCGCCTCCAGGTGTTTGAGTAATAAGATTTATCCAATTTGTCGGTGTTTGCGAATTTTGAGCCCCAACAGATGTTGTGTTTGCAAAGAACATCGAAAAAGTCAGCGCCAAAATTAGGCAAACGGATATGAAAATACTGCTTCTTTTTAGATTCATGTTTCAATCTCCCAATAAAATGTATTTTCTTGTTTGTTGGTATTTGGTATTTAATAGTTTCCAAAAAGGAAGCTATTCCCGTCTCTTGAGCTATCTAAATTCACCATAAGTCCCATTCTCTCAACGTCTCTCTTTATCCTCTGGCGCCGCGTGCTTGTCGCCGGGAACGTACATCATTGAAACGGTTATGCGTTTTCTGCTGAGGCTGTCTCGCATTTCGTTGTTTATTGCGGTGTTGCCTCGTCCTTTACTTGCGTGCCCATAACGGGTGATTTTCCAGTTTTGCATGTTTCCGCGTATGATTTGTGGGTTGCTTGTTAGGATGTAAAAAGGGATTTTGGTTTGCGAAGCGTATAGCTCAGCTATGAAATTTAGAAGCCTTTTCCCAACGCCTATCCTTTGATAATCAGGAAGAACTACCAATCTGGTGACGCGGTCGTAGGTTGCCTTCATATGAGTACGAACAACCGCTATGAATGCTACTGGTTTGTCTTGGTAGGTGGCGATGTAGCATCGTGCTTGGGGCATCAGTGAGCCGCTTAGATAGTGATATTGCCGAAACATTTGCCACATGGAAGCGCCGCACCGATAAACTTTGAGTTCAACGGGTGGCCTGCCCCTTTTTTTCGGTCAAACTCCATCGTGTCCGTGCAGAATACCCAGTCCGGCTCTAGCCAATCAAGCCAGAAATTGTAGAAATAAACCTTGAAATACCACTCTTCAAGCTCATCACAGCAAAGCGAAGCAGGAACAACCCCAACAAAAAACTCCGTAGCGCGTCTGCAGAAAATCTCCAAGCCTTTGTTCCACAAATCCGCGTTCTTTTCAATAACGTAGTCTGGAGGATTTGCTGGTTTGTACTCCT
>JBGOXQ010000245.1:0-3825 GCA_041479225.1 Bathyarchaeia archaeon | reverse complement strand
TACGAGCAGCAGTTTAGGCTACGCTGTTATCTCGACGTACATTGACATCAACGGTACTGAAGCGTTTGTGGTCTATGGTCACTTTGGAAGAGACACGTACTATGCTTGTCAATGGCTACATGGTGATGCGGCACGCGGTATCCCACCTGGAATTGTACAATTGCAGGATGCGCCGGCTGGCTTGACTTCCATAATCTTGAAGATTAACTATGCAGATCCGAAGCACCCGACTTTCAGAATTTCCGAATGCTTAGGTACTATAAGCGAAACTGCATGGTATCATGTAAGCTCAGAAACCTTTTGGACAGACTCAGCGTATAGTGCAACTGGCGCAACCGTAACCACGCCAACTCTGCAATCTGGAACAACATACCTAATTGTCGCGTCAGAAATATTCTGGTATAATGCCCCCAGCCATCTTCAAGCAGACGCAATGTACTACACAACAGCTAATAATGAATGGGACTGGTCTAATCACTTTCCTGCACCTGATGGCCACTCTTTCCTCCAAATAAACGGAGCGGACGTAAATTGGGGGGCCTTCAGCAACGGAGACACAGGACACACCTACACAATAGAATACGTTGGTCAAGGTACGCCCATCACTTTCCGAATAGTCGACTGGATGGACCAAAACTACGATAACAATGATTGCCACATCCCTATCCACATCTACGTAGCGGAACACAAAGGCGGAATACACGACAACGCATAAAAACACCTTTTTTCTTTTTTTTAGTTCTAACTCCTAAATTAATCTTTTACCCACCGATTTCGCTTCATTCTTAAATATAACAAAATGGTTACTCTTCAGAGGCAAACTCAATTGAGCATCAATCTAACCAACGACGAACTAAGCTTTTTAATAATTAAAATTATAAAAGAGGAAAAACCACGAAGCATAAAGGAACTTATGGCTCTCATAAAGGAGAACCTGCCTGTCCCAGAAGAAGAAATACTGAACGTCATCCTTAAACTGCAGGATCAAGGAAAAATAAAACTTAACAACCCGCCTTTACCACATTCACCCAAATTGTTAACGTTCACAAAAACAGGAAGAGCGGCATGGTTCTTGGCAACGATTTTAATAGCAGCCTTAACCGTAGTCACAGTTTTCACTGTTTCAGAAGAAATCTATCCTTGGGCCTACTTCAGAAACGCTCTTGGGATAATATTTGTTTTATTCTTACCTGGCTACACTTGCATAAAAGCATTATTTCCGAACGCTGTGCCAATAAAAACGTCTTCTGAAAACTTGGATTCCATCGAGCGAATTGCTTTAAGCCTAGGCATGAGCCTCGCCCTAACACCCATTGTAGGCTTGATACTTAACTACACGCCATTTGGAATAGGATTAGCTCCAATTACATTTAGCCTTTTCGCAATAACATTAATCTTCGCAATTGTAGCCTTTTACCGCGAATTTCATTCAAAATCAGAATTAGAAGGCTTCACGCTTGAAACACCGAGTCAAGACTGAAATTAACGGAAACCAAACAAAATAAAAAAACGAAATCTAAAAATTAAAGTGCGTTATATGAAGCAAAAAAACAAAAAAATCCTAGTTACAGGTGGAGCCGGCTTCATCGGTTCCCACTTAGTCCCTCAACTATTGGAAAAAGGCTATTCAGTGGTTGTTATAGATAATTTGTCCTCTGGAAAGATGGAGAACCTGTATTCTGTACAAAGCAATCCAAATTTCCTTTTCAAACTAGGTGACATCCGTGAAAAAAATGCGATTGATGAAGCACTTCGTGAGGTTTACGCAATTGTACATTTAGCTGCGTTGATCGACGTTTCAGCTTCAGTCACTGACCCTTCAAAAACACATGATATTAATGTTACTGGAACCTTGAATGTTTTACAAGAAGCAGCACTGAACAAAATTAAAAAGTTAGTTTTTGCCTCTTCAACAGCTGTGTATGGAGAAACCACGCTCCTACCTGTTAAAGAGGACACTGTCCTGAAACCAATTTCACCTTACGCGGCGTCCAAAGTTGCAGGCGAGGCATATTGCAACGCTTTTGCAAGCTGTTATGGTTTTTCATCGATTGCTTTGAGATTTTTCAACGTTTACGGCTTAAGGAACGAATACAGTCCTTACAGTGGTGTTATCACAAAATTCCTGCGGAAAATAGAGCAAGGTGAAGAACTAGTAGTGGAAGGCGATGGAGAACAAACCAGAGACTTTATTCACGTTAACGATGTTGTCAGGGCAATAATTTTGGCTTTGGAAATTGGAGTTCCAGAAAACGAGGTCTTTAATGTCTGTACTGGTGTGCCCACAAGCATTAATCAGTTAGTTGATGCTTTGAAAAAAGTAACGGGAAAAAAAATAAGTGTTACGCATGGTCCGCCAAGGCTGGGTGACATAAGGAGTAGTTACGGAAATCCATCCAAAGCTATAGAACAATTGAAGTTTAGGTCAAAAATCGATTTGTTCCATGGACTCGTGCAATTGTACAAAACCGAATTCTCTTAGAATATAAGCCCATGTTTATAAAGATATGAACATAATTTATTTTGTGAATTCACATAACTAACCTATTTATGGAGGCTCTGATTTAGGTGGAATATGCTGAGTTTGGTCGGACAGGATTCAAGGTCTCACGAATCGGCATGGGGACATATTATGATCAATTATTTGTTCTTCTGGAGTCCCTTCTTCATAATCCACGCTGGATTTCTCCGAAGCAAGTTATATTGGAAGAGGCTGTCCTGCTCCATAAGAATAAACTTCATGCTTTGAAGAAAGATTTGAGTCTTGTGCTTTGTCGGGGCGACAAGAGTGAAAAGGTCAATGCCTTAAAAAAAGGCGTAGAATTAGGAATAAATCTAATAGACACAGCAGAAATTTACGAATCGGAACCTGTGGTCGCAGAAGCCATCCAAGGTTTTAGGCGAGAGGATCTTTTCATTGCGACGAAAGTTTCTGGGAGTCATCTTAGGTACCAAGAAGTTTTAAAATCTGCAAACGCCAGCTTAAGACGGTTGAAGTGCTCATACATTGATCTCTATATGATTCATTGGCCAAACCCAAAAGTTCCAATTGAAGAAACCATGAAAGCGATGGAAAAACTGGTGAAGGATGGGAAGATCAGATTCATAGGGGTAAGCGATTTCTCCACCGACCAGATGCGGAGGGCTGAAGAAGCCCTGTCTAAGAATACGCTTGCTTCTAACCAGATTGAATACAATTTGATGCACAGAGAAATAGAGGAAGATTTGCTTCCTTATTGCGAAAAGAACAACATCGCCGTTATGCCATATCAGCCAATCGCTGTGGGCGTACTAGCTAACCCCAACCCGAATCTCAAGTCTATCATGAACGAGATTTCAAAAGAACACGGCGGAAAAACCCCAGCGCAGATAGCTCTGAACTGGCTAATAACAAAAAGCAAAGTGACTTTTCCTATCCCTCGAGCATCTAGACTGGAACGAATAGTGGAGAATGTCGGCTCAGTAGGCTGGGCTCTTGATGCTGAGGAACTTAGAAAACTTGAAATGCTGGCGTGCCTGAAAGCATAAATCAGCTCGTTGAAACATCGAGAGATGTTACTGGGAAAGGACTCCGCGTAAAACATGGCCACTGAGGGTGGGGACATAAGAGCAAGTTACGGAGACCCTAACCAAGCCCTAACATAATTGCAGTTTAAATCAACCATAGATTTGTCCAACGGACTAATTAACCTGATAGAAGCACTTTCAGACCCTAAAAACAAGAGCATCTGCACTATTTTGCCGAATTTAGCAGATGTTTATTTGTTGCTGTGACTAGTAAATAGCTTCTAGCATTATCCTCTTCAGAATGGTTGCGCCATGTCT
>JBGOXQ010000244.1:0-3833 GCA_041479225.1 Bathyarchaeia archaeon | reverse complement strand
CAAAATCCTTTGAGCTTTTCAGCCGCTCGGATTAGCACGGCCGCTTCTCCGCAACCCAAATCCGCGAAAACCTCGTCTTCTCCAAGATGGATAAGATTTAGTATTTCATCTATGACATCGGATGGGGTGGGCGAGAAAGGCAGGTCTATTAGCTCCCGAATTAGCCAGGGCTTATCCGCGAGGGACATCTTGTTAAACAGCCTATTACTTAGAGTTATTGGGTTGGTTAAGCTCAAATAATTTTTGATTTCCGAGAAAATTTTGTGTCGCAAACGTTATTAGCAGATACCTAAGCTTTGACATATTCAAACGCGGAGCTGAAACGTTGAGGCGGAACGCCCTTCTGTTGACAATTGTGCTGGTTACAGTCATCTTAGTTTCTCTTTTCGCAACTAATAACTGGTTCAGCAATCAGCGTTCGGTACCTGATTTTTTTGTCGGGGTCGAATTCGCCTACTCATACAGCAACGACACAGCTCCATCGACTATGGTTAACGACCTTAAGGCAGTGGTTGATGAAGTCAAGAACTACACTAACCTCTTCGTGATAGGCTCAATTGAGTTGACATACAACGAAACTACGCTAAACGAGGCATGCAACTACATCCGTGACTCAGGGCTTTACTTCATCGTTCTACTCACAGGACGCAACTCATACACTGGAAAAAATCGGCCGATTGACTGGATTGTCAACGCCACAGAACGGTACGGCGACAAGCTTTTGGGAATTTACAGGTTTGATGAGCCAGGCGGAAATCAACTGGACCAAGGCGAATCGAAGCTGTTTTCACCTAAAGACCTAATCTCCTACCCGACTTACAGCAGTTTAGCCGCAAACTGGACTATGGAATTGCAGGCTCATCTAGATCCTTACGCCAACGCTACAAACGAGAATATAACCGTGCACAATCGTGTTTTCACATCTGATTACGGGCTATACTGGTTCGACTACAGCGCAGGCTACGACACTGTTTTCGCCGAGTTTGGGGCAAACCAGAGTAGGCAACTGAACATTGCCCTATGCAGAGGCGGCGCCATCTCTCATGGCAAAGATTGGGGTGCCATAATGACATGGACGTATGATAATCCGCCATACATTGAATCGGCAAATGCGCTTTACGATGATTTAGCATTGGCTTACTGCTGTGGAGCGAAATACACGTTGGTTTTTGATTATCCAAAAAACGGGTCTTACCCATACGGAATACTCACACGGGACCATCTCAACGCAATTCAGAGGTTCTGGAATGACATCCACAGCGCTGATTCAGGCGGGTTGGTCCATGAGCAAGTGAAAGCAGCCTACATTTTGCCAGCGGGCTATGGTTTCGGCTTCAGAAAACCTGACGATACTATATGGGGGCTGTGGCCGGCTAACGACCAGTCTGACAAAATCTGGAACGACGTAAACAACAAACTTGTACCTAAATATGACTGTGATTTTGACGTGGTTTATGATTACCCGCCGTACACGGAGGCATTCAGAAGCCGCTATAATACGCTGTTTTACTGGAACCACACCGTCACATAAGAAAAAATGTGGAACTAATAGTTCTCTGTCCAAACTTCAAAGTAGCTTCTCGGGTGACTGCAAACTGGACAAGCATCAGGCGCTTCGGTGCCTTCGTGGACGTAGCCGCAGTTTCTGCATTTCCACTTGACTGGCGCATCCTTCTTGAAGACCTTGCCTTGCTGTACGTTTCCGAGCAGTTGGAGGTATCTGCGTTCATGCCAGACTTCGACTTTGGCGACTCGGCGAAATACGCTGGCAACTGCTAGGAAGCCTTCTTGTTCAGCGATGTCTCCGAAGTTCGGGTAAAGCATTGTCCACTCGAATTTTTCTCCTTCAGCTGCTGCTTTGAGGTTTTCAGCTGTTGACGCTGTGATGCCTGCTGGATAAGTGGCGGTTATTTCTGCTTTTCCCCCTTTCAGTTGCTTAAAGAATAGTTCTGCGTGTTCTTTCTCGTTGTCGGCTGTTTCCAAGAAGATAGCGCTTATTTGTTCGAGGCCTTCTTTCTTGGCTGCGTTGGCGAAGAAGGTGTAGCGATTTCTCGCTTGGGATTCGCCAGCGAAAGCGGCTAAGAGATTCTTTTCAGTTTGGCTGCCTTTAAACTCCATAAATTGTTGCTCCTACAGTGCTAAACTTATGTGGACGGGAAAATAAAAACAATTCCCACGATATTTGGCGGAACTGGCATTTGAGTCTCTGTTTTTCGTAACGTATCGGTTTTCGACTTGTTGAGGACTCAGAAATCTTGCTTATAAAACTTCTCAACACCTACGATACCATACAACAACTAAAGGAGAAAAGTTGAGGGATTGCTTTGATAAAAGGAGCACATGAACACTGCGCAACTGAAGTTGTTATAGCAGCATTAAACGAGGAACAGGGAATTGGCTTAACCATAGCAGAGCTTTCCGAAAACCTGCACACTCAACGCGTCCTCGTGGTAGACGGTCATAGCCACGACCACACAGTACAAGTTGCCAAGGATTGCGGCGCAGACATCCTTTATCAAGATGGTGTAGGGAAAGGAGACGCCATATCCAAAGCGCTGGGGCGTATAAACTCAAATGTAGATTATGTGGTTCTTACTGACGCCGATTACACTTATCCTGCGGAATACCTGCCTGAAATGATTGAGATACTGGAGCGCAACCCTCAGGTGGGCATGGTTTGCGGAAACAGATTCGGCAAAAAAATAGAAAACAAAGCTCTGCGCAGCTCATTCTACTTCGGCAATAAACTCTTAGCGTTCGCACATAACCTGTTTAACGGCATAGAATTAAACGACCCTTTGACAGGCTTACGCGTTATACGCGCAGTCATTCTGAAAGAATGGACAGTTAAATCAAAGGGCTTCGACATCGAAGTGGAACTAAACAGTCAAGTAGACAGAAAAGGCTACAAAACAATCGAAGTACCCATCAGCTACCGTCAGCGACTGGGCGAGAAAAAGCTCAAAATGAAGCACGGCGCAACTATCCTGAAGAGAATAATACTGGAAACTACCATACGATAGATGGCGGAAAAACCCCCCTTACCCTCAGGGGGCCGCTTCCTATTCACTTTGGGCTGTTAAAAGTTTAAGGCTTTTATTTTGTTGGAACATAGCGTTTAAACCCCAAACCTTTTAGGTGTACGATAGAAGTGCATTGTTACGCCGTTTATTGTCATCTCATCGTATTTTATCCATCCAGCTTTTCCAAGTTTCCGTACTTCTTCAGGTGTCGTAGCAACTGTTTCCTCAAAATCGTCTTCTCTTAAGTTCTCTACAGCATGGATATACTTCATTGTGTTTTCTACCCTGCGGTGTCGAAGAGCTGCTTTAACCTTCATCACGTTTCCGTTTGTGCGATAGGCTAACATTGAACCTCCAAAATGGCGATAGCTCTTAAATGATATGCTTAGGAGTCTAGGGTTCTGTAATTTATTGGCTACACGTTTTCGGAGTGTCCTTAAGCATTCGCTAGCTGATTTGTAGGTTATTGGAAATATGCGCTTGTCGGTTTTGGGTAAGGAGTTAATCATAGCTACTAAACGCGGTGATAACTCATTTTTGCCTGGAAGGTGGTTTTTTACTGGGTGGTTTATCGTTAAGATGTTGTCTTTAAGGTCTATCCATTCCGCGAAAAGAATCTCTGACGGGTCAGCATAAGTTTCTTTAAGTGTTTGTAGTAAGGCTGCCATCATTTTGCTTTGGGTTGCGCTTATAAGTGCGTCTAAGTCTCTTTCGTCAGGGCAATTTATCAGGGTTTCTTTTTGCCTATAATGTGGCTGTTCCCATCGTATTCCTTCCATTTTAGTGAAAGCGTCATAGGCGTATGATGCT
>JBGOXQ010000243.1:0-3844 GCA_041479225.1 Bathyarchaeia archaeon | reverse complement strand
CCGATGGCGCCGGAAGCGCCATAATTGGGAATATAGGCGGCGGGATTCCTGGATATGTAACCATGAAAAGCAAAATCGGAGTCAGCAGGATAGTTGATATGTTAAGCGGCGAACAGTTGCCGCGGATTTGCTAATAAAACAGAAATCTAAAGAAGTAAGAGAAGCCTTTGCTGAAGAAATCGCTAAAATGGAAAAAGAAAAAATATTATTTCTGTCTTTAACATATATGCTGTATCTCAAGGCAGAGCAGGTAGAGTCTGTATATCAAAGAATTTGTAAAAGACTATATTTAGACTACGAAGTAAACTCTTTTTCAAGCCTCATAAGCGAATTCTCCTATAGGATTAAGCCTCCCAGAAACTACACGAAGTTTGAGTTTACTCATCCCTCATATGAAGAAGGCCTAGTTACAAGTTGGAACAAAATCGAAGTTAATGTTTTCATTATGAAAATGTTCGATGCAATTATCAAAGATGAACTTCCGGCTGTGAGAGGATGTTGCGGCTTAATCTTGTTGAAAAACTTTTCAGACATTTCATTTAAGAATGAGGCAAAAAAGCTGATTATTTCAGTTTTACACGACAAAAGTCCTATTACGCGATATGGCGTCGTTCAAGCAATTGAGTATTATTTTGATGAGATTCCATCCGATATAGCATTAGAATGTATTGAAATAATGAGGCATGACCGAAATCGTGAAATGAGAGCTGCTGCGGTTTCAGCTAGCGGAAGAAATCTTGGGAAGATCCCCTTAGATAAGTCTTTGGAGATTGTTTCGCAGGGTCTAGAAGACCGTGCAGCTTGGGTGCGGCTAATCGCTGTAGGTCAGGTGAGAAACAATATGGAGAATTTTCCGGAGCAAGTTGTGACAAAAGCGATTTCTTGTTGCAGGGACTTATTCGACTACACTGGGTGGTTTATTAGAGATTTTGCATTGACAACTTATTCCACTTTCGAGGAAGAATTTAAAAAGTTGAAAACCCATCAGCCACATGCGAAATAAACAACAAACAAGTTCAGGTACCATTTATTACTCAAACAGACTGGCTGCTGAACTTTAAGTTTAATTATTTAAAGAGGGGGGATAGGTGTCAGAGAGCAATAGAGCACTGTTTTTATCTTCTTCCGCTGTATCTATCTCTTGGTTGTTATGATTACTATTATTGGTGCTGGGAAAGTAGGCTCCGCCGCAGCCTTCAACATCCTGACAAACAAAATCGACGACGTAGTCCTCATAGACGTCTTCGGCGAACTTGCAAAAGGCGAAGCGCTGGACATGATGCAAGCCGCGCCCGCCATCGAGTTTGATGGGAAAATCCGCGGCTCAAACGACTACGCCGCCATGGAGGGCAGTGAACTCGTTATCGTAATCGCTGGGCAACCGCGCAAGCCCGACATGACGCGCATTGACTTGATGAATGGCAACGCCAAAGTTGTCCGCGGCATAGTCCGCGAGGTAGCCCGTTATGCGCCTGACTGCAAACTCATGGTTGTCACGAACCCAATGGACATCATGACTTACATTGCGCGGAAGGAGTCTGGGTTGCCTAAGAACCGCGTTTTCGGCATGGGCAACATGCTGGACACGCTCAGGTTCCGCTCTTACATTGCGCAGGAGCTGGATGTTTCCCGCGAAGACACGCATGCGCTGGTTATTGGTGAGCACGGGGACAGTATGGTTCCGCTTGTGGAGTACGCTTGCGTCTCAGGCATACCAATCACCACTTTGCTGAGTAAGGAGCAAATCGACAAAATAGTCCACCTAACAATCACATCTGGTGCGGACGTCATCAAACTCAAGGGCGGCACAGTCTACGCGCCCGCAGCAGTCATAGCCATGACCGCAGACGCCGTCGTCAACGGCAGAAACCGCGTCATGAGCGTCTCCACCTGCCCCAGCGGCGAATACGGCTGTAGCGACTACAGCATAGGCGTGCCCGTAGTTTTAGGCAAAAACGGCGTCGAAAGAATCATTGAACTGCAGCTTTCTGCGGAGTCCAAGGAGCGCTTCAGGAAATCCTTGGAAATCATAAAAATCGCCATAGGGCAGCTTGAGCCATCCTCTTAGAGTCGTCTAAACCTCCCATCGCTTATGACAAAAAAGCACAAAAAACAACCAATTTGTGTTTCCAATAGACTAACCCAAATCCACCCCACGAAACCACAACAATGCTTGACGCAAACCTTCAGTTATTTAATGAGTTTTCGCTTCATCAAATTAATCGCCAACACAAAAAACACCATGGTAACCACGGCGATCCAGACAATAGCCAAAGCCCACATGGCTTCTGGACTCAAGCCAAGAAAAGACTGCATACTGCCAGATATGAGTCCACGCGTCAAGTCCACTACATGTGTCAGCGGGAAAACACCCAGCGCTACACCCTCAAGCACAGGCGACTGCAGAAAAGTCAAAGGAAAGAACGTTCCACTTAGCAGAAACATCGGCGTGATGAACAGGAAGGTCGGGAAATTAAAGAAGTCAATCGTCGAAGCCAACGCTGTGAAACACATTGCTAACGAAGCAAACAGCAACCCGCCGAAAAACGCAACCACAGGCACCAACAACGCCCACGGACTGGAAACCAAACCGAAAGCGGCAACTACGGCTAACACAATTGTACCATTAATGGCGGCGCGGGTAGCACCCCACAACAACTCTCCAGCAATGACCTCCTCGACGCTAACGGGCGTGGCAATTATTGCGTCGAAAGTCTTTTGGAAATACATCCTCACAAACGAAGCATAAGTGCACTCGAAAAAGCTGCCGTACATGACGGCTATGGCAATTAGCCCTGGACCGATGAATTGGATATATGTGCCACCCTGCACGGAGCCAGTGATTAACGCTCCGAGCCCCACGCCGAAGGCGGCTAAATACAGAATCGGCTCCATTAACGCGGGCAAGAAATTCACAAACAGAGTCTTCGTGAAGACCTCAAAGTTTCTCCGCCAAACCGTCCAAACCCTGTACGTAAGCTTGGGCAAACTGAAAGCTGTCATTCCCGCAGCTTCCTCCCCGTAAGTTTAAGAAAAACGTCTTCCAAGTTCGCGTTTCGAATCGTCATATTCTTGTTTGGAAACTTCTTTACCACCCGCTCAAAAACGCCATGCGGCTCATGGATGAACACGCGCACTTGCTCGCCGAAAACTTCCACCTGAGCATTCGGCAACTCCGCCTTCAAAGTCTTCACCACGTCTTCATCATACTCAACTTCCAAAACGTCCTCTCCAGCAAACCGCTTAATCAATTCCTGAGGTACGCCCGTCTCGATGATTTTGCCGTTATCCACTACGAGAACTCGGTCGCATAGCGCAGATGCCTCATCCATGTAATGCGTCGTCAAAATAATCGTCACTCCTTGCCTGCGCAGATTCCGAATTTCATCCCACACCAGATGCCTCGCCTGAGGATCAAGCCCAGTTGTCGGCTCATCTAAAAGCAAGATTTTCGGTTGGTTAACCAGCGCGCGTGCCATGATTAAGCGGCGTTTCATACCGCCTGATAATTGGTAAATTGACGCGTTCTTTTTTTCTTCCAGCTGGAAAAACTTCAGAAGTTCCGCTGCCCGTTTAGTAGCTTCTTCTTTCGGTATGTCAAAGTAGCGCGCATACACCTGCAGGTTCTTGATGACAGTGAAATCTGGGTCAAGGTTGTCCTCTTGAGGGGAAACCCCGATCATGCCTTTTATCTCCCGCGCCTGCGTCGAAACATTCATCCCGGCCACTGTAAGTTCGCCTTCCGTCACAGGCAAAAAGCAGTAAATCATGCGCACAGTCGTAGTTTTTCCCGCGCCGTTCGGTCCAAGGAACCCTACGCATTCGCCTTTGTAAACTTCGAAGT